>CACVKW010000803.1 GCA_902749685.1 Olavius sp. associated proteobacterium Delta 1
TAACAACCACCCTACATATAAGGAGGATTTTTTTCAATGACTCGTATTATTACTCACTTTATGACTCATTCTAAACCCGTTTTTGGACAAGAGTGATGGA
>CACVKW010000804.1 GCA_902749685.1 Olavius sp. associated proteobacterium Delta 1
ATTTGTCCTCTTCCATAAGCTTCAAAGCGTGCTCCTCGACGATTTGCCGTCCTCTCATCGCGGACTCGCTCGCCGTCGAGGAGGCGATGTTCAGTTTTTTCGATATCGAGACCGCGCTCATCCCTAGTTCTCGCGTCCCCCAATAACATAGCACGCTTCGGGCCTGTACCATTCTTCGTTGCTTGCCACCCGCCAATAACTCATTGAAACTAAGACCGAATAAACCGAGCACTCGATCCACCAACCAGTTAAAGTCATACCCCAGAGCACGGATCATAGACTTTCGATCCAAATTCTCCTGGGCGGCTTTTAATACGGTCTCAACGAAATCCCCCTGGCCCAGGATGCGCTCATCG
>CACVKW010000805.1 GCA_902749685.1 Olavius sp. associated proteobacterium Delta 1
ACATAAAAGGCTTCAGGCAGAGACGCTCCGTTCGGCACATCTGATAAGGCGCCTTATCAAGACATGGCTTTTTGTCATGATACCTGCAGATCTATTTTATAAAAATTAACGGTTGCAGGTATCCCGCCAAAAACCTTCCCTCACTCCCGCTTTTACATAACGAACATTATGTAAACTTGCCTGAAGCCTTTTATGCCCTCCAGCTCAGTTAAGCCCACCTGCCACCTCCCTGCGCTCCCTTAAAAAGGACTTTAATCATTTTATATTCCCCACCGCCCACCCTGGAAATCTGTACAAATCACCGTTTTAAAAGGCACACTCTGGTATTAGCCTTAATGAGATCGTCGCATATCGGCGAAATGAGAGAGTCGATTTAGTGGAGATCCTTTAAAATAGCGGTTAAAAAGAAACAAAGCCCTGCAGATCCAGGGAATCCGCGGTTCCGGCCTCCTTTTTTCTTTAACTGCAAAACAAAATATTTGATTATCAGGGTGATTTATAGGACAATGATTCTGTTATCACGTTTTTGCAGTACGTCTATGAAAATGCAAAAATCAGCTGAAAAACGGCTCTTTTACAATTTGCGCCAACCGGGATCAAATATCGGATATTAAACAAGATGCTCGCTTCAGGCGGTACGTGGACAACGTGGTCATTTACCAAAATGACCATCTGGGAACTCCCCAAAAGTTAACTGCAGTCAATGGGGCTGTGGTCTGGTCCGCGAAGTTCTCTTCTTTTGGGAAAGCAGATGTTGATGCTTCCTCTTCCGTTACAAATAGTCTGCGGTTTCCGGGTCAGTACTACGACCAAGAAACAGGGCTGCATTATAATTTCTTCCGATACTATAATTCCCAAGTTGGAAGATATCTGAGACCGGATCCAATGGGTCATAAGGGTGGAAGCCATCCATTTACTTATTCTGACAATAATTCAATAAACAAGCTTGACCCAAAAGGTCTTTTTACAATTACTGGAAACTGCGGTGGGAATAAGGCAGCAATTCGCGCAGCTGTAGAAAGTGCTTGTAACACTTTGGAAACGACTATTACTGATCCAAAGTTACGAAAATGTATTAAGAAGCGATGTGATGCCGAAAATATAAAATGTCATCCATGTGTGAATCAGAATGATCCTGATACGATGGGTTATAATAACTGTTTCCTGGGCATATGCTCATACACTATTCATATCTACGCTACTCATCCTAATGCACAAAATAAGTTTGGAAAAATCGCGATCCATGAATGGGCACATAGTTGTGGGTGGGATCATGGTGATGGCCAAGGTGTGCCTGGTGATAGCGGAGGGCTTTAAGGAGAAAAAATGCTTAAATACGTGATTTGCATATTTTTGGTTTTTTCGATCTATGGCTGTTTACATCGCCATGTTGATAAAATCACAACGTTCTCAGTAAATGGAAAAGTTTACGATAAAAAAACAGGTTCACCAGTTAGCGAAATTATCATTAACTTCATTGATACTGGTTTTGATGACAAACGCCATAAGCGCCAATCGCCTTTGGCAATAGGGAAAAGCGATGATTCCGGAACTATTAATATCGATTTTGAATTTTGGTGGGGCAGAACAGAAGGCCCACTAAAAAATAAACCTGAAAAAACTTTTACAGTAGAATTAGAAGCAGATAATTATCAAACCAAGAGATTTGATTATAGAGCCGATGATTTAACAAGAGAAAATGGTAAAATTATAGTCCCTTTAGGTAATATTTATCTTACCTCGAAATCTTTAGCAGAGTAAATTCTCCTTGAAATAGGTCGAGGATTAAGGGACGCTCATAAAATTATAAAAATCTAGCACAGAGAAGAAGTAAAGGCGGAAGAGAGCACATTCCTCATTCGCCTTTTTCTTTTAATAGCAGATAAAAATGATCCGATCCTTATCAGGGGAGGTGGGTGGGAAAAGATATTAAAATCAGCCAGCCGCTTACCTTAGTTGTTGGCCCTGCCTGGCGTGGTAAATGCTAATTGATGACATAAACACGCGTTATCAGACGGCGCACCTTAGAATCTTTTTAAAAATAGATTGCTCTGTTTGATAACGACTGATTATGTAAGAACTGCATTTAGCAT
>CACVKW010000806.1 GCA_902749685.1 Olavius sp. associated proteobacterium Delta 1
GTACAACCTGATTTCTAAATCACTAATTTCCCGTTTATAACTGCCTGTTTTTATTAAAGGCAGTATTTGATTTTCAAATTATTTTGGACAGCAATGAGCATAAATATATTCGCCTTTCTTGACATTCTTATACTCATTGTAAATCCTCTTCGATTGTTTAGCATAGTTTTCTAAGCCGCCTACGCCATCAATTGCCTTGAAGTTAGCAACCCGCATTATAAGACTTGCTTCACTCATACCAAGCCTTTTTGATATATCTTTAAACGTCATCATTAGTGATTCAGGGCCAAACTTATAAAGATAGAAAGCAACGATGTCATCTTCTTGTGACCATTTATGCTGCATACTATTTTTCCTTATTCCTATGATTATACGGCCAACGCCGGGCATAAGAGGCGGGCGAGTAATAAAGCTAATGAACTATAAATCACCTGCGAGAGAAACAATAAAAAATTTTCTAAACCGCAAGACTTAGCCCGTCCTTCTTCATGCCTTTGTTAGGATATTCAAATATGCCATTTTCTTCTAAGTGCATAAAATTCTTCAGATATACGCTCTATAGAAAGCAGCTCTTGTTTTAGCTCAGATACCTCATAGTGAGTTTCTTTATGTTTGTTTGAACCATTTATCCCTTGGGCGGTGTTGACGATCGGTTGATCTTTAGTGAGAAACTCCCAACGACCATGTATAAAAGAATTTCTCTTTACACGAAATTTATCTAACTTACGATGCCATGACTTGAATTCGGAAATGCATTCAGGATTAGGATTAAATTTAATTTCAATAATCTCAATCAAAGCATCAATTTTGCTTTTGAAAGAAAGTCGCTCGACCAACGGATTTACCGTGTTTAAATCCTGAGCCTTTACAGTCCACCGAAGACATAAGTTTAAATTTGACTCTAGCTCGGATAATTTGAATACAATCTTTCCGATATATTCGGCGGCTACGGATTCAAGCTCTTTAGTACTATATGTTGTATCTGTCATTTTAATACTGGCCCTAACGTTTTAGGGATATGCGGAATTGGGGGTAAACAGCGGTGGCGTTGGAGAAAAGATGATCTTCCGATATGCCACCGAATTGTGACTATCCTAAGAAA
>CACVKW010000807.1 GCA_902749685.1 Olavius sp. associated proteobacterium Delta 1
AGAATTTTCCGGCCGACTCCAGCCGCCGGTCATCCTGCGCCAGGGAAATAAAGAGTATAACTACCTGAGCTCTTCCACCGGCGAAGTTCATAAACAGGAGACCACCGGACGCCGATTGGGCATCTTCTACTGGATGCAGGTGGAATAGGGGATTGAGGAATTCAGGGATTGAGGAATTCAGGGATTGGGGGATTGAGGGAGTCCTTGCTTAATTCCTCAATCCTTTACTTTCTTTATCTATTGGAATCGTAATTCCGTAGATATTTTCTTAATCCTTTGATTGGTTAAATCAAAAACAGCGCGGCACAGCTCCCTTGCCTTTTGCCAGCAAGGCAATTCCTCAAATCTTTTATAATTTATAATCCCCTAATCCGGATCCGCCTGATGCGGAGAATAAATTGCCACAAAGACACCAAGAAACAACGTGAAGCCATTGGATAATATTCATCGATTTTATCATGCATACAAGCTACAACCCTTCGCGTAGTATGGCAAACGAAATTCATTCCTCTTACTCTTCCAAACTATCTTTATAGATACGGCACTGAGGGTGATTACCGCGAATACGCCGGTCTGGGGCACCGTCGACGATGTCGATACGGACCAGTCCTACCCCCAGCCCGATCCGGGTTCGGCGACGGTCGGCGACACGGTGCATGCCGGCTGGTATCTGGACTTGCCCAATACCGGCGAAATGGTGGTCAGTGATGTCATTATCCGCGACGGCAAGGCGCTGGTGATCTCCTTTACCCCGGGCAAGGACCCGTGCGGCTCCAGCGGCAGCTCCATTTTTCACGCCCTGGATGCCTGCACCGGCGGCCGGCCCTAGAATGCTCTAATCAAATATTACCTGTGCGCGACTCCGAAAGGATCGTGTTAAGTCTGATTTTAGAGATGCGGGAGAAGTGCCGCAAATTACCACTGACCAATTCCAAATTGTGATAGATGGCAGTAGCGGCAATTTGTAAATCAGCATCCGGTAAGATATTGCCCGTTTCTTCAAGCTTTGCTCGAATTTGCCCGAACGTCTTGGCGGTTGCTACATCATATGGTAAGGCAGTTATTGCCGGCAGGATGCGGCGCTCAATATTGTTCAAATGACGTGCGCTGACATGCGAACGATACGCACCTTTGTAAAGTTCGCCAATCACCACAGCGCTCGTAAATTGCTCTTCGCGAGGTACATCCTTCAGCCACTCAATATAGGCAGGCAGAGGAATCGGGCGCAATAGTTCAGAAATCGCATCGGTATCAAATAAATAAGCCATATTATCTATTTCAGCTCTACGTTATCCCTGTGCCCAAAACGCGCTGATTCTTCGAGGATTTGCACCAACTCTTCCGAGCCATCCCATCCGCCGGCAAGACTGGCAAGCCCTCCCTCGGGACCGGCTTTCTTAAGCCGTTCGAGATTATCAAGATCTTGAGGACGAACCAGAGCGGCTACCGGTTTTCCGTGTCGTTTTATGATTACTGATTGGCCATTTTCCACCTGCCGGATGCATTCGGAAAAAGTAGCTTTTGCTTTTGCTAAAGAAACTTCTCTGTTCATGATCTACCTCCAAAATTGACCAATTAGACTATAATGGCCAATTTTATAGGAGTCAAGGAAATATTAACACGGCAATTTATAAGGTAGAGCATTAATTAAATCTTGGCGTCTTGGCGTCTTTGCGTGAGATCTTTTCGATTCTCCGGCGGTTCCGGGTTAGGAGATGATGTTATTCTATCGTTATCAATTCCTCAATCCCCCAATCCCACCCCCCTTAAATTTTTTATTAATAGTATTAAAAGTTTTTATAAAAATCCTCAGATTGAGATTGAAGTTCTGTAGAAGTAATTTTTCTGAAAAAATTCTAATTATTTGAAATTATAATGTTTTACGAATAGTTTGTCATTTTTTTATATGTTGTGCACACTTTTTGCTTCTATAATCATAAAACATAAGGCCGGGATCTGTGATGCCGGCCGAAACTGAATTTTTTTTAGTATTCCGCTTGAAAAAGGCAATCCGCACGAAAGTGCGGTCCGCAAAGCCACCGGCCTAAGTTCCGTGACCACGGAATATGGCAGCGGGGTCGCCGGGCGGA
>CACVKW010000808.1 GCA_902749685.1 Olavius sp. associated proteobacterium Delta 1
AGGTACAACCTGATTTCTAAATCACTAATTTCCCGTTTATAACTGCCTGTTTTTATTAAAGGCAGTATTTGATTTTCAAATTATTTTGGACAGCAATGAA
>CACVKW010000809.1 GCA_902749685.1 Olavius sp. associated proteobacterium Delta 1
CAATGCGGGTATCGGCCGTTAAGATACCATTATCATACTTTTTGATCTGACTCAAAAAGTTATTCGCTCCGTAGACAAACTCGGTTCGGTGGAGGCTGCCGCCGCCATCGACATAGGCCACGGATGTCATGCGGTTTTCGGCATCGTAAGCGGCCTCAAAGGCGTAGCCTTCAGGTGTGTAGCCACTGGTTAGATTACCGGCCTCATCATGGACAAAGCCACCGAGGGCGCCGGCATCGATCAGCTGATCCACCGCATTGTATTCGTAAGTTGTCAGCTGGTCAGTTGAGTAGGTTATATCCGGACCGTCAGTCAACGTCTCCGCAGAGCGTTGATCGGGGTGGTCCGTATCGTTATAGGCGTAGTCGAAGCGGTTGACCGGCTGGCCGGACGAATTGGTGTTGATCATGGCCGTCAGTCGCTTTAATGGATCGGCGTAGCTATATTCGGTTTGGCCGGTTTGCGGCCGGGTCAGGCTCTGCACGCGGGGATCGGCATTGGTGTACGCATAGTTAAAGCTGCGCGGGCCGGTCTCAATGGTGGTCAGCCGGTTC
>CACVKW010000810.1 GCA_902749685.1 Olavius sp. associated proteobacterium Delta 1
ACCTAATTTGAGAATTATCGGTCTACCGCAACTGCAATCGAAATGAATTAAGGGACACTTATTCTTGCTGGAAATGTCGGATCTAAACTTAAATAGCCTAATTCGCTGGTGAGAAGATAAAAACCAAGAGCGAAGAAACTACTGGCGGAAAATTTTGAACCAATGGTGACAATCAGGCTTTTAGATTGCTTCGGACAGTCGCTTTAACGAATAGATTCCATCCAATCCCTTGATTGGCTTGGGCTTTTTTTCATGCTTGGATACAAATAGATTCTTAAACCGCTGGTAATTGGCAGACACAAACTCCTTTGATCCGATGATACCCGAATCCGTAAAATAGCGCGTGCGATACCTGAAACGATCGCTTTTGCTGAGTTCAAACCCTCTGCGGCGCTCTTTTGCGATAACCTTATCTTCG
>CACVKW010000811.1 GCA_902749685.1 Olavius sp. associated proteobacterium Delta 1
AACAACCACCCTACATATAAGGAGGATTTTTTTCAATGACTCGTATTATTACTCACTTTATGACTCATTCTAAACCCGTTTTTGGACAAGAGTGATGTGCTTTCTAAATTGAATTATCGATTCTAGTATTTCATTCCATTTTAGCTCATGGACGACAAATCCACTCAACACAAAATAACGTGTCGGGCTTCCGGTAAGCCCTATATCACCGCTTTCATCTACATATAAGAGATACATAATTATCGCTCTGTGGTTTGTTTATTCAGCCCAACGCCGCTAATCAGCCGCGCGGCTTTTTGCGTCGGCTTCCGGGTAAAGGCACCGCTTGCGCAGCGCCCTCCCCACAGATCCGTACGTGAAGCTTTCCCTCATACGGTTCCTCGGTTCAGGC
>CACVKW010000812.1 GCA_902749685.1 Olavius sp. associated proteobacterium Delta 1
AATTAACAACCACCCTACATATAAGGAGGATTTTTTTCAATGACTCGTATTATTACTCACTTTATGACTCATTCTAAACCCGTTTTTGGACAAGAGTGCC
>CACVKW010000813.1 GCA_902749685.1 Olavius sp. associated proteobacterium Delta 1
ATAACTTACATTTCGCACTTGTAAAAAGAAATTTCAGGAATTATGCGAGTTATGCTAATTATTGCTCTAACTTGCTTATATTACAACGAATAAAAAAATC
>CACVKW010000814.1 GCA_902749685.1 Olavius sp. associated proteobacterium Delta 1
TGACCCGGGAGTGGAGGTTCGTTTTGAACCGGGAACGGGGCTGTACATTGGGTATAAAGCGGGACACCCGTATTATCATTCGTATTACGGGGCCCTTTCTGCGCAGGGAACAGAGACAGCACCTATAACCTTTACCTCCAATGCCGCCATCCCGGCCCCGGGAGACTGGAAAGGGATCTATTTTCGAGATCAAACCA
>CACVKW010000815.1 GCA_902749685.1 Olavius sp. associated proteobacterium Delta 1
CCAGAAAAATCCTGCAGGCGCCCGACACCAAAAGTGTGATCGGCTACCGTGACCGCACCATGCTAGAAGTGCTGTATTCCTCGGGGATCCGAAAAACAGAACTCAGGGGCCTGACATTAAATGATGTGGATTACCATGACGGCTTTTTGCGCATCCAGGGCAAGGGCAACAAGGAACGTGTGGTTCCCATTGGCCGCATTGCCTGCCGCTATCTTGAAAACTACATAAAGTCCGTGCGTCCGGAGCTGATCAAAGATCCCTACAACAACCATCTGTTTTTATCCTCCCGCGGCAAGCGCTTCAACCACAATGCGGTCCGGGTGCTGGTTAAAAAATATGGAAAAAAGGCAAAGCTCAAAAAAAACATCCATTGCCACACGTTCCGGCACACCTGTGCCACGGCCATGCTCAGGAACAAAGCGGGCGTGCGTACCATCCAAGAGCTGTTAGGCCACAGCTCGCTGGACTCCACTCAGATTTACACCCGCGTGAGCATTACGGATTTAAAGGAAGTCCACCAGCGTTGCCACCCCAGGGAAAAGGACAGAGAATAAGGTACGTCTGCCTCCTCGTTTATCCTGAGCTTGCCGAAGGGGGCTTCAGCCTCGCTTATATAATGGCTGGCGAG
>CACVKW010000816.1 GCA_902749685.1 Olavius sp. associated proteobacterium Delta 1
CGCTGACCCGCCGTGGTCCTCACCTCAATAAAAACTTCAAATTTCTCCGAATATTGCATGCTCCATTCAATCACAAACCGACTCGAATCAAGCCATGGAGATCCATTCTCCTCTCTCAGTTGATAACCATTATTAAGGCCTAAACCCGAAAGCTCGATCACCCGACTCCCACGATCAGCATCATACACATTGCTAATCACTGCTCCGGCAGGATCATCGGCAGAAACAACCCAACCGTCTGTTGTGCTGTCCTCTGCGTCCTCATAAATCGTCTGTAAAGGAACAGCATTGTTGTCTCCGGGATCAAAACCCTGGACAATCTCGGCATTGTCCTGAACACCATCATTGTCCGAGTCCATATCCACCAGATTGTTCA
>CACVKW010000817.1 GCA_902749685.1 Olavius sp. associated proteobacterium Delta 1
TCGATTTTGGATCGCAGGCGGCAACCCGACTCAGAGGCTTGAGGATTGCCATCGCTACCACTCCCGGGATGCTCGATACCCCTGTTTTCTTTGAAACCGCGGAGATAGGGGACGTTCCTCGGAATTACGGTTTACAAAATTGGATTTATTTGATACATGCCGCGCGGAGATAGGGGACGTTCCTCGGAATTACGGTTTACAAAATTGGATTTATTTGATACATGCCGGACATGCCTCGAAAAGCCCGCATAGACCTGTGCGGCGTAGCTTCAGCGAAGACCTACGCCCCTGGAGCGCTGCACCACATCATTGTGAGGGGGATTAATCGAAGAAAGATTTTTTTCGATGATTGCGACCGTGATGATTTTTTGGATCGGCTTGGCGGTATCCTGACAGACAGTAAAACGGCCTGTTTTGGGTGGGCGTTTATGACAAATCACCTTCACCTGTTATTGAGGACAGGAGTCGCCCCAATCGCGTCGGTAATGCGAAGGCTCTTGACCGGATATGCAGTGAGTTTTAATCCGCCTCAGGCGGATCATCGTCGCCATGGTCACTTGTTTCAGAATCGATACAAGTATATTTTGTGCCAGGTCGCAGATCCGCCTCTGGAGGAAAGATCTGTACCTATTGGAACTGGTGCGCTATATTCACTTGAATCCCTTGCGAGCCGGAATCGTGGGGGAATTAAAGGGGTTGGATACATACCCTTACTGCGGACATTACGCCCTGATGGGAAAAACAGAGCCTGGTTTTCAAGATGTCGATTATATACTTAATCTTTTTGGTGGCAAGGTTCTGGAA
>CACVKW010000818.1 GCA_902749685.1 Olavius sp. associated proteobacterium Delta 1
GATGTTCAGTTTTTTCGATATCGAGACCGCGCTCATCCCTAGTTCTCGCGTCCCCCAATAACATAGCACGCTCCGGGCCTGTACCATTCTTCGTTGCTTGCCACCCGTCAATAACTCATTGAAA
>CACVKW010000819.1 GCA_902749685.1 Olavius sp. associated proteobacterium Delta 1
GGCATAACCTGATTTCGAAATCACCAATTTCGCGTTTATAACTGCCTGTTATTATTAAAGGCAGTATTTGATTTTCAATTTATTTTGGACAGCAATGTTCCAGGGTATTAATAGCGGCAGTGACACAGAAACCAAGCATACAGCAACTAACGCACTTTTTTTGGGCATAGATAAAGCGATGGCCATGCCCAGAGGAATTTCAATAATCAAAATGATAGCTGAAAATAATAGGCTGCGGCCGAAGGTTTCCCAGAAACGGATAGAGCCTAATAATTCCTTATACCATTCTAAGCCAACCCATATTTTGGACTTTTGGTAGAAAATATCATGGAACGAATAATCCACGACCTTAATTAATGGAATAACCGCTACGAACCCAAGCAACAATAGGGCAGGTATTACAAAAAACCAAGCCCTGTTATTTGTTGATTTTGCCATGACCAATCACGACTTTTTGTTTCAGTAAATGATAGGGATAAGGTGATAAGAACTTCCTTTTTTAATCGTGCGAATATAGGAAGGAGAGCTTTGTGTGTCAAGACAGTTATGACCGCATGATATAGGGTGAAGAAACTGACTGATATATTTCGAGAGAACTTGCCTTGCTAAATATGACAACACATATGTCACCATTTATCGGTTTCGGTGGTCGGCGGTTAAACGCCCCCGCTGAACCGTATCTCTACGAATGCTGATTACTCCAACATATCGGTACTTTTGAACGCCTCAAAAATATTGTGATATCATGCTGTCAAACGAAGTTTTAACTTACTTTCCAATTCTGCCGATGCAAGTCCAGGTCAGGGCACCTATACAATTATAGGTATTGTTGACACGATTTTATCCTCCGCATAAAATCGTTTTTACACTTTTCAGAATCTTTTCTTTGGCCGCGTTACCGTATGCAAGATTTGCGTCTTTAGCACTGCGCGAATACCATTTATCATCTTTATACTTATCCATATCAACACCTTCCGGACAGAATGCCATCATCAGAGACATCTCTTGCTTACCGGTGTGATCGATCGGAAACTCCTTTTGAATTTCAGCATCAAGCAATGGATGCAAACGGATCCAGCTAAACGGGTCTGTCTGAGCTTCATGATCTGAATAATAGTTTGCCATTTCATCTCGGCCCCACCAATCTTCACCGCGTTCTTTTTCTAAAAAGTCAAAAGTGGCTTGCCTGGCTGCCAGCTTGAAGGCCAGGTCTGTCGGCATACCGGCAATGAAGTTTTCACTTTGATGATGAATAAAACAGTGGATATTCTTAAAACCCGTGCGCAGCAGGCTGGAAAATATATGACGACCAAAGGTATTTAAGACTTCTGAAGGGACATGGATAGAGCCTTTGCCTTCTTCTGGAGATTCAACGACATAACTGGCAGCACCATAATAAAATGGCGGCAAAATAATCATATCAATCTCTTTTTCCAAAAGCACCATCGTTTTGACAACCAATAGCGTATCAACACCCATTACCGAATGCTCACCGTGGTACTCCAGTACACCCAGCGGTAAAACAACCGGCCAGTGTTCCTTGATTGCTTTTCGGATTTGATCAGGGAACATTAATTCAAAACGCATGTGATACTCCTTTATCAGTCTTAACTTGAATACCAACAGTGTTAAGGTGTCAGGGTACTGAGGGCATGGGGCATAGAGCATGGCGCATGGGGTTGAATATCTGCTATGAAAATTCGGTCATCATACTTCGACGCTATGCTCTCTGCCTTGTGCCAGCAACCAGCTACCAGTGACCAGAGACCTGCTGATCCGCCTCCGGCGGAAAACCTGACTCCTGAAACCATTATCAGTTTTACACAATCTCTATCAACTCTGTTTTGTATTTCGACAGCATATCACAGCCATCTTCTGTGACATGGATACCATTTTCCCAGCGTAACCCGAAATTAGCGGCGGCTAAAAACGTGTCCACCTGAAATGTCATATTTGGAACAAATCGATATTCTGAATTTGACTCGACCCACGGTTCTTCAACTTCCATCATACCCAAACCGTGGGCTGGACCGTAAAGATAACTGTCACCGCAACCTTGAGCGACAATAAATTCGTAAAACTTCTCAACAACCTCTTTTGCGACGACACCGTTTATGAGCCATTGGTATGTTTTAAAATGCGCTTCCAGACCGACTTCAAGAAGTTTGCGCATCTCGGCAGTTGCCTTCCCCATTACAATCGGTCGGCCGATGCTGGGAGAATATCCATCGATACGGGCTCCCAGGTTTATCTGAACCATATCGCCTTGCTGGATCACACGATCTGTTGCACGCCCGATCGCGTTGTTGCTGTTGGGGCCCGAAAGAACATAAACCGGGTGCGCTTCATATTCGCCGCCAAACTCATATATATACTTTTGGATATGGCCCACAACCTGGGTCTCGGTCATGCCGGGTTTGATGAACGGTATTACCTGCTCGAAAACCTTTTCCGATATTTCAAATGCTTCTTTCAGAATCTCAATCTCGGCCGGACTCTTTATCTGCCTTAGCTCGGAAACGAGCTTGGAGCTGAAAATCTCAGCATTCGGAAAAGCGTTGATGATCGCTTGATAAATCGGAACAGAAAGGATGGAGAAGCCACATATCCCTATTTTCTTGAATTTTGCTAGGCCGCCGGAATTTTCGGCAATACTTTCAAAAGTATCCAGCTCAACACCCGGGTAGGCTGGCTCAGCTGACTCTCGATACTCAAGAATCTTGGCAATGTTTTGGATCTTGCTGCGGCCTGCGGCAAATGTTTCGGACTCGGGTCCGATAATCAGCGTTGGTTCACCTTTTTGTGGGATAAAAATACCACCGGTTTCAAATAGTGGCCAGTAATTGCTGAAATAGCGTACATTTGCGAAATCAGCTTCATGACTGTGTGCGATAATAGCATCGATACCGGCTGCAGCCATTTTTGCTTGTGCAGCTGCAATTCTTGCCTGATACTCGGCGTCAGAAATCTTTTTCATAATCATTCATCCTTTCAATCGATCCCGGTTTCGCCCCGGGGCTGGCTGAGCAGGTGCCGGGTGGAATTATAAAGTTCCCGATACCGTTCATACCCTTCATCGTATATTGCTTTGGATGTTTCATGCGGGGTGATCTCCTCTTCCAGGCGAACCCATCGGCTTATCTCATCAATACTGTCAAAATAATTGCCTCCTACAGCTGCCAGAAATGCATCACCGTAACAGGCACCCAGCTTCTGCCGGGGAAGGTTTTGGGTGCATCCTGTGATATCTGTGATAATCTGCATCAATTGGCGACTTTCGGAGGCTCCGCCGATGGCCATAATTCTGTCGGCCCGGGCACCCGCTTTTTCCATCTCCTCAATATTATGCCGGATCCCGTAACCCACAGCTTCCTGGAGAGAACGGTATACATCTCCCGCAGTGCTGGCAAGAGACATTCCGAAGAAAACCCCCTTTGCAGCGGGATCTTGCAACGGGGTTCTTTCTCCGGCAAAATAAGGCAGGCTGGTGATGCCGCCGGCACCGGGAGAAGATTCCAGTGCCAGGTTTTCCCACTCCGCGACACTTCGGCCGGGAAAGGTTTCCCCCAACCATTTAAATAAACTCCCCACGGTGGACATCCCTCCGGTTAGAACGAAGGAGCCGGGCTCCAGAAAATTTGAGGCCCAGAATGAATGGACCGGTCTGAGGGATTCAGTTTTCAAGATAAAAAAGTTGCTGCTGCCGTACATCATCATCATGTCGCCGTTTTTTTCCACACCGGTGCCCAGCGCCTCCGAAGCCGCATCAATTGTACCGGTTACGACCGGTACTCCAGGCGGCAAGCCTGTCAGTTCGGCCGCCTTTTGGGTAAGTTCCCCGGCGACCTGACCGCTCCATAAGAGCTCGGGAAATTTTTCCATCTCCGTAATGAAGCCGGCAAGGGAGGGGTCCCAGGTTCTTTTTTCTAAGTCGAAGACAGGGGCATATCCGATGGCACTATAGATATCCAGCGTGTATCTACCCGTAAGCTTGTAAACCAGGTACCCGGAGGCTGTCAGAATTTTTGAGGTTTTTTCCCAAACCTCCGGCTCGTTTTTCCGTATCCAAAGGATTTTCGGACAACATGATTGGGAGGAGAGATCCTGTCCTGTTTTGGCGAAAATCACCTCTTTGCCGAGCTTCTCTTCAATCTCCCGAATCTCCTTTTCGGCCCGCGTATCGATTCCGTAGAGAATCCCGGGACGCAGCGGTGTGCCCGCTTCATCTATAGGCAGTACACATGGGCCGATGGTGCTGACGGCCACCCCTTTTATCGATTCTTTGGGTTGTTGCAGATCGCCCAGCAGCTTTCGGCACAGCAACAGGAAATCCCCCCACCAGATCCGGTCCGCATCCTGCTCATACCATCCCGGCCTGGGCATTGACATCTCGTGGGGAACGGATGCCTGGCAGAGCACATTTCCTTCAATATCAACAATGGCCGCTTTGGATGAGCCGGTCCCGATATCCAACCCCAGAAAGCATTCGTTCATCTGTTTCCTCATATTGCCTAAAAATTACTAAGAAGTTCATAATTATTGACGTATTAGTAAATACACTATCTTTTCGGCCAGGTCAGAGATGATCGGCTCTGCCACAAATCAAATTTAAGCAAGGAGGATCTTACCATTTTCAAGAATGGGATCACCATCAAGAAAAACGCAGCCTTGGTTACGGATATCTTTGACAATATCCCAGTGTATTGGAGATTTGTTCGTGCCGCCGCACTCCGGGTATGCTCTTCCCAGGGCAATGTGAATGGTTCCGCCGATCTTCTCGTCGATGAGGATGTCATTGCAGAATCTATCCAGCATGAAATTGGTACCGAAGGCAAATTCCCCGGGCAGGGATGCCCCTTTATCCCGACCGATTATCGACTGAAAAAACTCCTTTTCCGTGGATGAGGAAGCCTCGGTTAATTCTCCATTTTGCCAGGTAAGCCGAATATCCCGGATAAGCCTGCCGCCAAGAACTCCCGGGCGCTCAAAGGTGATTGTTCCATTGACGGTTTCAGTTACCGGAGCGGTTGCGATCTCCCCGTCCGGCATGTTGATTGTGCCGGCGAATGAAATCCACTTGCGTCCCTTTACTGAAAAGGAGAGGTCGGTATTCTCTCCGGTAATCCGAATCTCCCGGCCTTTATTCAACCGGTCACACCAGGCATTCCATTTCTTGGACTCCTTTTCCCAATCCAGAAAGCAGGAATTAAAGAACATGTCCGTGATGGTTTCCTCGTCGGTTTCCGCCTGCTGCGCAAAGGCACTGTTGGGAACTCTAACCAGGCACCAGCGGGTTTGCTCCCATCTTGCTGTGGATACAACTCCCATGGCCGCCTGGTTGGCAGCAAGCTTTTTCCCGGGAATATCCTGCAGTTCGAATAGATTGTGGGCTCCCCTTAAACCGATGTAGACATCCGCCCATTGCATACCCCAAGCCTCCATCTCAGGAATCCATTCGATCTGTTCCCGGTTTCCGTGCGTCAAAACACAACGGCGCAGGGTTTCCGAAAGGAACTGGACCTGAGGAAAGGCGCCGGCCTTGATTGCCGCCAGGTAGACTCCCTTTGCCAGCGGGTAGGTTTCAGGCTCGATCATGGCAATCATCACCCGCTCCCCCGGTGCAACCCGGGTGGAATAGTTGATCAGGATCTCACCCAGCTTTTCCCAGCGTTTATCCATTTTCCTTCCTCACGCCACGGACAACATCCATGAAGGCGGTTACCCGGGATTGATCGACTTCATTGCTGAAGACGCCGTCCCGTTTGAAGGTGGTGGCGGTTACGGTTCCGTCAGCAATGGCTAGCTGCTCTTTTACGTTTGACAGACTGACGCCGGTATTGGCGAAAACCGGTGTGTCCGGCACCGCATCCTTGACCTGTTTTAAAGTGGAGGAATCTGTTTCAGACCCTGCGGTAAGTCCGGAAACACACAGCGCGTCCGGCTTGTTGTTGAATACAGTGGAGCGGGCGATGTCGGCAACATCCCGTTGTCCCAGATAGGCAGCGGCTTCAGGAACAATATTAAACATGAGCTTAATATCTTCACCACCGATGCGATGCTGATGCCGGATAACTTCACCGCAGTCGGTGTTCCAGAGGCCAAAATCACTGGCATAAACACCGGTGAAAATCTCCCGCACAAAGCGCGCGTCCGTAGCTACGGCCAGATCGATGGAAGCTTTAGGATCCCAGAGGACGTTTACGCCATAGGGTATGTTTATGTCCTGTTTCAGTTCACCGATTATCCTGGCCATCGTCGTATAGGTTACCGGTTCCACATCAGTCAGGTAAGGCAGACTGAATTCGTTTGAAAACATAACCCCATCGACGCCCCCCTTTTGAAGGGCAACCAAATCTTGCCGGGCCATATCCATCACCCATTCAATGCCCTTATCTTTTTTATACCCGGGATCTCCCGGAAGCGCCTGGAGATGGCACATGGCGATTATCGGTTTTTTAACTTGAAAAACTTCTTTCAGCCAACTCATTTTTTCTCCTTGGATTGAGAGAGGATCATTTTTTTGATAGCAGAATCATCGAGTGTATCCTGCCGAAGCGCCTAGCCCGCCGGTAAAGGCAATATACTTGACGAAATCGAGATTGTCAAAAGTTATCCAAGTAGAGCGTTTGTCAATATAACGTTCCGATATCGGTGGCTTGCCAGTCTTCCTTGGTTTATCAATTACGTATATGGCTTGACTCAAACGCTCTAATGTTTTTTTACGCGGTTATTTGGAAAGTTCCAGTTGAATTCTAGCGCAGGTTATCTCACCACGAAGAACACGAAGATCACGAAGCAAAGATGGAACATATTATCAATCCTTCTTCGTGTCCTTCGTGCCCTTCGTGGTGAAAAGCGTATAGCTTGAGCTTTCAGCATAACCAAATTTATTTATATTGGCCATTCTACCTGGACATTTTTTGACAATCGGCCCATCTGCACCACACGGATTGAAATGGTTGCTCCACTTTCTTAATGTACACATTTTTGGGGTTGACAAAATTATCCGGCTAAATTAGGTACTTTTAAGGAATCGGTCTGCATTGACAGTTAAAATGAGGCTTTATTGCGCTAACAATGATACGGGATTTGCAGACATTCTTTAGGCAGGGGGGACAAGAAACGTGTTAAATCTTTCTTTTCACTAAAGGGTACGAATCTGGGCAACATCTGTTGGATTATTTTGAAATGTAATCATTAAAAGGAGGACTTCATGAAAAATGAAAAAAAGATCACCCGCCGTAAATTCATTAAGGACTCAGCAATAGCAGCCGCAGGCGTCAGCGCGCTTGCCGTGGGAACAACCAGTGGATTGGGCCTGTTCACCCGCGAAGCCCAGGCTATGAGCCACCTGAGGGCTGAAATGCTGAAAATCCCTGGGGTTGGGATGGGTTCACCAACCGACTCAGACTGGCAGAAAGTCGGTGCTCTGTGCCTGGGAGCCACCAAGAGCAGTGTGAAAAAAGGTGAGTTCAAGGGCGTAAGACTTTCCTTTATGGGGCTCAACAACCAGAACCTGCACAATTTCTTGTTTCGCGGCTTCCTGAAGCCCTGGGAGGCTTACACGGGTGCCAAAATAGACTGGATCGACCTGGCGCAGGCGGATTACAATGCACGACTGCAGCAGGCAATTGCCACAGGAACCGTTGACTTCGACGTCCTTGAAATGGGCGCCCCTTTTGAAGGCGATGTGTGCGGCAAGGGTCTGGCCTCTGAGATGCCGGATTGGGTCAAGCAGCTGATCGATATGGATGACTACGTCCATTATTTGAAAGCCCCGGTCGGAACCTGGGACGGCAAGACCTATCGCATTTCAATCGACGGTGATTGCCATAACTTCAATTATCGTACCGATTATTTTTCTGATCCCGGATTTGCCAAAGCCTGGAAAGCCGAAGGCCATAAAGGCGAATGGGAGGTTCCCAAAACCTGGCAGAAGGTTCAGGAAGTGACCAAATTTTTGGGTGGTAAGAAGTTTCAAGGCATGGATGCCTATGGATATCTCGATCCCGCAAAGGGCTGGGGCGGATTCGGTTTCTACTTTTTGGGCAGCCGTGCCACGGCATACGCCAAACACCCCGATGATAAAGCATTTCTATTCGATGCGGATACGATGAAACCCCGCGTCAATAACCCGGCCTGGGTTCGGGCGATTCAGGATGTGATCGACGCCCTGCCCTCGGAACCCCCCAATCAACTGAATGCCGATCCCGGTACCACAGCCTTTCAACAGTTTCTGGCCGGTACCGGATCGATGGTGTCCTGGTGGGGAGATGTCGGATCTAATGCAAAGACCAGTGACTCCTCTGTTGTCGGAGATGTGACCGGGTTCTCCATTTTGCCCGGCTCGGATGATGTTTACAATTCAAAGACCGGCAAATGGGACAAACTGCCAAGCGGTCCAAACTTTGCACCGAACATGGCCTACATCGGTTGGGGCGTTTACGTAATGGCAAGGGTTGACGGCGATTCGAAAAAGCACAAAGCCGCCTGGAGTGCGGCAGCCCATATCGGCGGCAAAGATATATCGCTTTGGGCGGCTGCCTATCCATCCGGTTTCCAGCCATACCGCCAGAGTCATTTCAACATTGATGAGTGGGTTGCAGCCGGTTATGACAGGGCATTTATCACCTCATATTTGAAGTCTCAATCTGATTCATACAACCATCCCAATGCTGCGATTGAACCCCGCATCCCCGGGATTTTCCAATACTACAGCACGGCAGAAGATGAACTGGCCAATATATTCGCCGGAAAATACTCGGCCCAGGAAGGAGCCGACCGGATTGCGGCGGCGTGGGAAAAGCTCACCGATCAAATCGGCCGCGAAAAACAAATCAAGCTGTATAGAGCTTCGCTTGGGTTATAATAAAGGTAGTAACAATCGGCTGACGGAAGCCAACGACCACCTGCGGAGCAGGTAGCTTGCCTTTTCGGCCATTGGCCGAAAAGGCATGAGGACGTCAGTCCTCAGAGCGTTGAATTTGTCCGCCTCCGGCGGACCACGGCGGGATTTGTATGGCAAGAAATCACACCGTCAGCCATTCATTATCTTCGCTCATCGGCGATCGTTTTAAGTTTGTCACATTTCGGGGTTGGAATGTTGGAGTCAAAGCGCCGCAATCGCTTCTGCTTCTATTCACTTTAAATAATGGGATCAGGTTTTAATGGCTAGTTCGTCAGCTCTGGAGGGTCAAAAACATTTTAAAGTGGGTATAGAGCATATTCCCGCAAGTCGGAAGAGAATCGGACGGGCAATGATTCTTCTGGCCTCTCTGATTCTGGTGGTGGCTATTCTTATTCAAATTCTGTACAAAACAGAGACCATCACAGTCGGTTTTGATACCTGGCGCCCGGTACTGTATGCATATCTTCTTTGGGCGGTTGCCCTGGCAATTGGACAGGTGTTTATCAGAGGAGAGCTTGGCAGGCGCAGCCTGTTCTTGCTGCCCGCTCTTTTATTCACTATTTCGGTGGTGATCTTTCCAACTTTTTTCGGACTGTATATAGCATTTACAGACTGGAATCTTAGTTCTTTTGAAGGACGTCAGTTCAATGGATTAGACAATGTTCGGGAACTCATTCAGGATACCTACTACTGGGGCGCGCTAAAGAATACAGTCTATTACATTGCAACGGTGGCTGTGGAATTTGTTATTGCCTTTTGTTTGGCGCTGCTAATAAATACCCAGATCCGTGCGCGCAAGTTTTTTCGCATTGCCTTTTTGATGCCTTTCATGCTGAGTCCGGTTGCGGTCAGCTGGATGATCGGCAAGTCACTGATGGAATATCGTTTTGGCCCGGCCGCTACCTTTGCGCGTTTTCTCGGGTGGGACACGCCGGCCTTCTTCTCCACGCCATGGCTGGCACGGATCAGTATCGAGGTGATGGATGGATGGATGTTTATCCCATTTATGATGATCCTCCTGCTGGCAGGTCTGCAAGCCATACCAAAGGATATTCAGGAAGCCGCCACAATGGATGGGGCAAATGCAAGGCAGTCATTTTTCAAGATTGTATTCCCGTTAATGATTCCGGTCAGCCTTACGGCTATCATTCTAAGAATCATTTTCAAGTTGAAACTGGCAGATATTGTGATCAATGTGACTGCAGGAGGACCCGGCGGGGCAACCGACACCGTCACGAGTTACATTTACCGTGTGTATCGGGAGCGATCCAATGTGGGGTATGGCACGATGCTGGCCGAGGTTTATTTAATTCTTATTATCATTTTTATGTTGACCGTATTATCCCTGGTAAATCGCTGGCGAAGAAAAAGTCGGTTAGCGTAGCCAGGACTAAGTCATCAAAATTTAAACAAAGTTACAGATGGAGCTCTTAATTGGCCTCTTCTATTTTCAGCGGTCATTTCTATGACCGTGAAACGATTCGGCGGTTCAATGTCCTGTGGATCCGTATTTTCATATACTTTGGATTGCTCTTCTGGGCATTCATCTGTTTATTTCCCGTCTACTGGACATTAACGACGACCTTCAAGGCAGCGGTCAACGTCACCCAGGGCCATTTGATCCCCTGGGTTGACTTCGAACCAAAATGGATTGGATTGCGCTCACTGGGCCTGTCGCCAAATACGATTTTTGAAATCTCAACCGTGCGGGATGAATTCCTCAAGCGCCTATCAAACAGCGTCATTGCTTCAGTTGGGGCTTCGACCCTGGCCGTTTTGATTGGATCCCTGGCCGCATACGGCCTCACTCGTTTTCAGTACAAGTTCGGCTTCTTTAAAAACAAGGATATTTCCTTTTTCTTCCTGTCGCAGTTGATCTTACCACCGGTTGTTCTGGCACTGCCATTTCTGGTGCTTTACAAGGAATTAGCCTTGCTTGACACCAAGGTGGGGCTGATCCTGTTATATACCCTCATGGTGTTGCCGATTGTTATCTGGATCATGCAGGATCAATTCAGTACCATCCCGATTGAGCTGGAAGAGGCGGCATTTATCGACGGTTTATCGGTTTGGGGTGTTTTCCTGCGAATTGTAACACCGCTCTCCTTTCCCGGAATGGTCGCCGCCTTCATCCTTTGCTTCGTACTCAGCTGGAACGAATACTTTTTTGCCGCTTTATTGACCAGCACCAGTGCCAAAACCCTGCCGGTAATGGTCGCCAGCCAAACCGGGTCCCAGGGAATCAGCTGGTGGTCCATGGCGGCGCTTTCGGCTGCGGCCATTCTCCCCCTGGCGCTGATCGGGCTCTTTCTTGAAAGCTACATCGTCAAAGGGCTGACCGCAGGATCGGGAAAGTAAACCGAATTCTCAAAGAACTGATAAGCTTATATGAAGCTTCACGAAGTTAAAAGCGAACCGTAGAACCGCAGAATATCGAATATCGAAGGGTGGTGTCGCTTTGCTCAGTCATTTTTTTCTAAAATAGACAGAATACATACCTTCGATATTCGATATTCGCTTTTAAAAAATCCTTTTATCAATCAAAAATGGCCACTCCACGGTCAGCGGCTGGGCTGATACCTGAAACCATGAACGGAGGTTCTCATGGGTAAACTACCGGATTGGATTGGAAATTTTCCTTTTCCGCCTGATAAAAAAAAACCGATTGTCATCACCCGCTCTCAAACCAAACAGTTTATCTATCCTGACAAGCCGGAGAATAGTGATTTTAATTGGAACTATGCCAGTACAGATAAATTTTTTATTGCCCAGTATCAGCTGTCACCCGGTGTAAAATTCATGCCGGCCGATGTGCACACCGGTGATGAGGTCTATTATGTCGTTGAAGGAACCCTGACCATGCTCAATCCCGCAACCGGAGAAGTACATCAGGTTGAAGAAAACGAATGCTTCTTTATACCATTGGGAGGATGGCATCAAGGCTATAATTTTACCAATAAACAGACCCGTATTTTCCTGATCATCGCCCCCAAGATCTGGCCTCCCAAGGGGCTTCCGGAAGACGGTTTTCCCGGGGAAACACAGATTTTTTCTTTTAATAGACAGCTAAATCCGAACCCGATAACGAAACCGGTTCGCTTACACGAGGGTCCCCGGACCCCCGATCTGATCGGCCGCTGGCCCATTGCAGGTCCACTAGCCCGCAAAGAACCGGTAAACAGTATGCTTATTTCCGAAAAAGACAAACTGTCGGTGATATGGGGAGAGGAATACCCGGTTCTACTAAAATTTCTTGTCAGCAATGACCTGGTTCATATGGCAGAGTTTTTTCTTCCCGCCGGAGGTTTAAGCCCTCGCTGTTCGGAGGCTCACTCACACCAGGGTGACGAAGCTGTCTATGTTTGCGAAGGTGATCTGTGTGTGTTTTTCCCTGATACCAACGATGCATTGGAAGTCAGACCGGAGGAGGTTGTCTTTATTCCCGAGGGGGTAAAACATCAATATATCAATTATTCCGACCAGGTAGTCAAAGCAGTCAAGACGGTTGCGCCGGGGTTGTGATACTGAGATAAATTTTCATATTCGACACCCCTTACAGCCAAAGCCAGCCGAGTGCCTCCACACCCAGATAAATCGGCTCATCGTCTCTCTGGTCGGGATATAATTCATTGGTCAACACCCGCTTTAACTCGTGATAGGGGATCATGCAGGATTTGGTCCCGGTTTCCGATACGGGATTGACATCAAAATAAGCGTTCTTGATAATATTAAACTCCCTTTCATTTAAATCATACATTTCTTTGAGATATTTGATTTTATTTTCTTGGGTCTCGGCATGATCATAATTCACGGAAGCAATTGCCAGATCATAGATGACCCGGTTCCTGCGATTGGCTGTGATCAGCTTTGCAAAATGAGGTTCATAGACCTTCAGTTTAGTGTCTGCGGCGATTGCTTCTTGTATTCTTTTCAGCTTTTGCATGATCTTTGGCCATTCTTTTATGGCTTTTTCAATGCGCGGTATATCTTTTTTCTCAACCTTGTTTCTGGCAAAAGGAAATTCGGTGGGAAATATCTTCAGCTGGCTTTCATGAATGGTAAACATATTCTTCAGTACAAAAAGTATATCATCTGCCAGCTCCTCCCCGAATACCGCATTTAGAGAGTACCGGTAAAAATCTTCCGCTTCCCGGTAGGCCCCCCAGCTATAGTAGGCATGCGCAAACAGGTGCATAAAAAATCCGTACCATTCGAACATATATCCATTCGTTCCCTTGACCCCCAATTTAGCCGAACCGATATGCTGGCGAATATCCTCATCCAGGAACTGGTCGTTGGTCTCTTCTTCGCATCTTAAACCATTTGAGCGGAATATTCTAATCAATCGGCCAAAACAGGAAGACACGGCGTTGCTTTCCGTATCCCGGGCCCAGATCCGGTCTTTGCCGAATGCTTCTGTCCATTTCTCAAACTCGCTGTCGGGAACATAAAGCCCGGGCGCCCAGAAAAGTCCGACGTCGCGCGGCACACTGCTCACCATCTCCTGCATGACATCCGCCGGTTTCTCAAGTGGCGGCTGCCGCCATGCTCGGATGCCTATTTTGCAGTTTGGGTTTTCTTCCCTGATGACGCCGCACAGGGTATGCAGCAGCTTGCTGTTTGCGATATTTTTGGCCGCTTCGGGGGTGTTCACTTTTTTCAAATAGTTTTCTTTGCAATTATCACAATCGCAATACCAGAAGGCCTCTTCACTTTCCTCAAAATCGATACCGTCATAGCCAAGCTGGACGATTTTTCTGAAAGATTGCTTCAAATATTCGATGGATTCGTCATTGCTTAAACACAAGCGGTCAAAGTCATTGACATATTTGCTGCCGGCCGGCAGCTTCATGCGTTTTTCTTTATAGATACTCGGGTAGCCGCCGTTATAGCTGTTTAACCCGACGTATGCGAAAAAGGATACGCCCAGCTTGTGTCCGTAAGCGATCAGTTTACTTAAAAACTCATCCGCAAGATTGGGGTGTAAATACTCGACGGTGATCCAGTTTTGGCTTTCTTTGTTCCAGACCTTCATCCGGTAATTTCTCAGAACGGTTTCAGGATATTCATCAAACTCAAACGGCCAGTAGCCATACATGCACATATTGAACTGGTTTATTTTAAAATCAGAACAGATATTTAAGTACTCCACCCATTCGTCGTATCCCCAAAGCTGCATATCAAAACCCAGCCGGCCGTAGCCGGCATACCATCCAAACGTATTTGATACGGACCGCTGCGCTATGGTGGGCCAATCCTTGATATACGCTGCTTCCATGTAGCAGCTGTCACCGGCATTTTTGAACAGTTGCTTTAAGGTTGAGAGCCCATTAACCAATCCGTTTTTTTGCTCATAAATTAATTCGGTGCTGTTTTCTTTAACATCTAAGATATACCCCTGCTTGAGAAACAGGTCTTTGTTCTCACATTCAAACCCACCAAGACCCTTTTTTAGAACCAAGATCAGACATCCGTCTTCGTCTTTTTGCGAAGTACATACGCCGATTTCCGGATAATTCCACAACTTCATTTCAAGCAGCTCTATGATTTCTTCCAGGTTTAAAGCCGCATTTTTTATTTCAATTCCGATGCGGTTAAACGCTTTTGTTTTTCCGCTGCCTTTTTGATATTCCTTTGCTTCCGGCAACATTGCGAACATGAATATTTCTCCTCGTTAAAAGAGCCCACCCCATGGAGGTGATATAGGCGTTAACATTTACCAGCGGTGTTATTGTACTTGATCTGGTCGTTATACATTTCATGAAAAACCCGATATTTCAAATCATGATAAGATCCAGGTTATTAGCAGAAATTGTGGTATGAGCGGCCTTATGGCCATCAAGTGGCCAAGGGGATCGGCCATTGAAAAATAAAAAAATATTAGAGCGTTTGCATCAAGCCATGGAAGTCACGATAAACCGGAGACAAATCGCAAAACTACCGGTGTCGGGACGTTACTATGACGAACGCTCTATTTGATCAGGTTCGTTCTAATAAACTCCGAGGTGGCGATTGGATCTCTCTTTTTTATCAGTTCTTCAACTGCATTCATCCCGACCGATTCAAGAATGGACTCCAGTTTTTGCAGGTAAAGTACACTTGATTTTATCGCACCATAACCATCTTCACGGTAAGGGTACTGATCCATTGAATGCCAACCCGCGTAATTCGTCATTTTTAACCAAAAAAGAATTTCAAAAAACTCGGTTAACCGCAATGAACCCACGATCATATCATCATCCCAGGCATTATAATTATCGTTATAGTGCATGTGAAATAATTTATCGCCTGCCATTTTGAATAAGGCAATGGATTCCCCGACATTTTCATAGGCGGCAAAAGCATGCCCCGTATCGATACAGGCACCGACGTTTTCCATATCAAGCTCTTTGATTAATAAAATTGTATCCGCAGCTCTGGCTAAATAGGAATGGGTTCGCGGCTCTTTCAGTTTGTATTCCAGCGCAAACCGGACACCCTTCTTAGCGGCATAACGCGCACTTTCCCGGATTCCTTCCGCAAACCATTGTCGCTCTTCCATATAATCCGCGCATAAGGCATAATCATAGCCGTCCTGGCCCGGCCAAATATTGAGCAGGTCACAGTTCATTTCACCGGCCATATCCGTGCAGGTATTCACCTCGGCCACGGCGGCCCTGCGAATATCGCTATTCGCTGATGAAAAACTTCCCTTGCCCCATTTTTTCTGACTAAAAAGATCAGGAATAATCGATACACATTTTAATCCAAAATCATCTAACTTCTGCTTCATCTCGCTGACATTTGTTTCATCAATATCCCAGGTGCCGACAAGCTCTATCCCTTTAACCCGATTAATCTGAGACGCTTGTTTCAGCATCGTATCTTTGTCCAATTCCTCTTTATAGCCGGATGACAGGAATCGATCACAGGTATTTCCAAGATTCCCTAAAATTATCGAATATTTCAAAGACATGTTGCGTTCTCCTTATAAGCCGGATTTATAAGCACCTGGATTTGGCACGAGTCGGAGGCTTTCATATGCAAGGCACTTAAGGGTGAGGCTATAATGGCCTATGCTGATCCCTTAATAACGCAGCAGAAGAAAGCCTCCGGCTCGCCCGCAGGGTGAAAATTAATGAGATTAAATCGACTATAATCCTCTTTACCTATCAGGTACTTGGCTTTAGTGTTATAAAGCGCCCAATCTATTGTTAATTTGACATTATTAAACCTTCTCATTAATTTTAATGCAAGATTCAGGTAGTCAGTTCCGATGGCAAATCCTTTGCTTCAGGGAAACTGGTCTGGGTGCCTGATGATTGAACGCTGACGGCTGCAATCCTGTTGGCACGCTCGATGGAATCCGACAAAGATTTCCCGGCTGCAAGAAAAAAAGCCAGGCTTCCAACAAATGCATCGCCGGCACCGGTGGTATCCAGTGCTTTGACCGGATCCACCGGCACGTGCTCAGTGGTTGCGCCCGTTACTAATAAACTGCCGCGTTCACCCAAAGTTAGAATCACGGAGGCAGCGCCGTGTTCAATCAGCACCTTTGCCGCATTTTCAGCTTCCTCCACCGATTTGACTGACATGCCGGTGAGAAGTTCGGTTTCAGTCTCGTTGGGGCAGAAGATATCACTTAAATGGTAAAATTCTTGCGGAATTTCTGAGAGTGCCGGCGCCGGATTGAAAATGGTTTTCACCCCTTCTTCGCGGGCTATACGCAGCGCTGCAAGGTTAATGTCCAGAGGTATTTCAAGCTGGCATACCAGAATCGAGGAAGACGCGATAGCCGGACGGGCGGCCTCGACTTCCGCGGCGGTCAAAAGATCATTGGCACCGGTGACAATGATGATTGAATTGTGACCCTCCGTATCAACGGCAATTGGAGCGACTCCTGAAAATGCCTGATCCGTAAAATGAATGTGTTGTGGGTTCACCCCCCAGGATTTGAAATTTTTTAGCGTATTCTCGCCAAATACATCCTGGCCGAGTTTGGTGACCATGGTCACATCGCCACCCATTTTAGCCGCCATTATCGCCTGATTGGCGCCCTTACCGCCGAATCCCATGTGAAATCGATTACCATGAAGTGTCTCCCCCATTCTGGGCAGTCTGGGGACATAACTGATCAAATCTAGATTACAGGCTCCGACAACACAAATCTTGGGTTTTTCCATGGGTAACTCTCCTGTATGCTAGTTTATTCCTACTAGTTGCATAAATTTGTGTATTCAAACTTAGCCGCTGTGATGAAGACCATTGCGATTATTGACCGATCCTGGATTCTGGTTTCTGGATTCTGGATGTTGTTGGATTTCACCAATAGTTTATTGATAGACATCCAGCATCAAGTATCAAGCATCCAGCATCTGTCCGGAAAACGCAACCGCTCAAACATCTTGGCCATGTTAGATGCCACGGTGGCGGTTACATGACATTGCCGTCAGGGCCGATGACTCCTTTCACCAAAATAAAACAACCATAGGGTCTTCTCTCCGAAGTAGATACGACCGCATACGCTTGTTTTGCCCGTTCATAAAAGGCATGTCGTTCTATCGAAGCCATTGGCCAGTCTCGATCTGAAAAACGATCTACACTTTTTTTCAAGTCAGTGTGAACCTCCAATACTTCATCGGGTTTTCCGACGACCTGCATGTACAAAACAGGAGAATCGACGAAGCTATCCAAAGGAAATACCGCAAGGATTGCATCCGCTGCTTCAGAAATTGTATTCCCATCCAGGCGGATCAGACTGCCGTGGGTGGTTTGAGCGGCAATGGAATCGGAAGGGAAATTACAATCGGCCAGAACCAGTTCATCACCATGTCCCATGGCACGCAAAACATACAAAAGTTCCGGAGTTAATAGTGGGTTCAGATTTTTTAACATACGCCCCCCTTTAAAATGTTTTGAAGCAATTCAAATCAAACAGGACTCATAACGATTAACCGGCTCGAATCCGATTTTTAGATAGGTTTTTTTGTATATTGTGCCATCGGTTTCTGACTATCAGCCGGGATGACCCATTTTTTCTGCAGCACGGTTTAAAAGTTTCTTAACATAATACCAAAAAAAAAGGCCAGTAAAACTTTGATCCCTGAACCGTGAACCCCTCAACCTGAGTTAAACCATCGCCAGTGCATCGGCCAGACTCTTTTCAATGCGCTCACACATGTCATCGATATCTGATTTTTCGGCGATCAGGGGCGGTGCGACGGCAAACCAGGTGGGATCGATCCGCATGATCAGCCCGTTTTTTAAAGCGCTGGCTTTCAACGCGTTGCCAAGCTCGGGAAACGGCAGCATGGTCCGGGTGTCTTTTACCAGCTCAACGCCCCGCAGAATGCCCTTGCCGCGGATTTCCCGGATGACGCCCAAGGATTTTAATTTCTGCAGCTTTCGATTGAGATACTCACCCAGTGATTGTGCTTTGTCCGCCAGTCGATTTTCAGTTATTTCATCCAATACAGCTGTTCCGACCGCGCTGGCCAGGGGATTGCCGGCATAGGTGTGGCCGTGAGCGAACTGCACTTCATCTTCAGGCAGCCCGTAGAAAGCGTCCGCCATGTCTTCCCGGGCTATCATCGCGCCCAGCGGCAGCATGCCGCTGGAGATCCCTTTGCCGCAGCAGATGATGTCCGGTGTGACACCAAATTTTTGGGCCGCAAACATGGCGCCGGTTTTAGCGATACCGGTAATGACTTCATCGAATATCAGGGCAATATTGTGCCGGCTGCAGGTTTCACGGAGTATTTTAAAATATTCATCGGTCGGCGTAATGATGCCGCCGGTATTGCCGACCGGTTCAACAATGACCCCGGCCACGGTTGCCGGATCTTCATGGAGAATAACATCTTCAAATGCCCGGGCGCTGAAGCGGTTGCACGCCTCCCACGTATCGAATCGGTCACGATAGTAATTGGGCGGAAAAACTTTCAGAAATCCCGCCATCTGGGGCTCGAATCGGGTCTTGCGAACGCCGGTACCGCTTGCGGCCATGGCGCCGAATGTTCCCCCGTGATAGCCGTAGTATCTGGATACAAATTTATACTTTTGCGGATACCCGGTTTGTTTGTAATACTGCCGCACAAATTTGAGGGCGCATTCAACGGCTTCACTCCCGCCGCTCAAAGGTTTAATATAATTCAGATTGCCGGGGGTAACGCCGGCAAGTTTTTCAATAAAGTCCAGGGTCACGTTCGTCGTCGCATGCAGCGGCGGTGCAAAGGTGATTTTTTCCATCTGGTCGTGCATGGCACGCAGCAGTCTGGGGTGGCGATGTCCTAAAACCGCAACGAATATTCCGCCAATGGTGTCGAAATACTGCCGGCCCGCGGTGTCCCAATAGTAAAGACCATCGGCCCGGTCGATAATCAGCGGGTTCTTGATGAATTCAGAGGTTTGCTGAAAATCGATAAACGTGTGTTTCAGTAAGGCGATTTGACGCTCGGTTAATTTTGTCATTTTAAACTCCCGGCAAAAGTCTGTAATAGACCCCTAAGGCATTTTCTCTAATAGCATGTTGTGAGTAACTGATGGTTTCAGGTGTCAGTAATAAAAATCTCAAATAACAAAAAACAAATACCAAACAAATCACAATGACCAAAATTAAAAATTCCAAACCATTGGCTTGTGATCTTATTTGAGATTTGGATATTGAAATTTGGAATTTATTTGTAATTTGGTGCTTGCAATTTGCTATTTTCGGTTTATCCGGATTTAGGCCCTTAGCGGGTTTTATCTGATAACGTGAGGATCCGGTTTAAATTGCCATTTTTGCCAACAGCTCGGCCCCCGCTTTCTGACCTGCCAGCTGACCGCCGTCAATCACAAAGACTTGTCCCGTGATAAACGATGCCCCATCGCCGGCCAGGAATAAAAACATGGGGGCGACATCTTCGACCTTGCCGTATCGGTTCAATGGGATGTAGCGGTCAACAAAATTTTCGACAAATTCGGGCGGATCTATCTCAGCCGACATCGGCGTCACCAGGTACCCCGGACATACCGCATTGACCCTGATGCCCACATGGGCAAGTTCTAAGGCCATGGTCCGGGTCAACGCAATGATACCGCCTTTGCTGGCATCGTAGTGGGCATATCCGAATTCCCCCGCCATCCCGTTTTTGCTGGACATGTTGATGACCACTCCTTTATTTCTGGCTGCCATTTTCTTGCAAACAGCTTGTGCAACAAAAAACATTCCCGTCAGATTGACATCAATTATCTTTTTCCATTCCGCGGCGGCAATTTGCAGGAAGGGCGTTTCAGATGCAATCCCGGCGTTGTTAATTAAAATATCAATTGGAGCAATTTCTTCGGCAGCGTCCACGGCCTCAAGTACGTCCGGCTGCCGGGATACATCCACGCGGTATGGATGCACTTCATAATCTTGCGCCGTTAATGTCCCGGCGGCATCATTTAGCAGGTCTTCGACGTTGTCGAATATCGTCATGCGTGCGCCCTGCTGTGCAAAATGCCGGGCGATTTCAAATCCGATCCCTCTCCCGCCGCCGGTGACGAGTACATGTTTTCCTGAAAATTGGCCTTTCATACCGCCTCCTTGTCTGGTTTTGCCCGCATGACAGGTTTTTGCCGTTTTCTTCAGATTCGCGCAGAACACCTCAGTATCCATGCGTTTTTACAAGCTTGCTTATCAGATTTGAGCTGAAACCGCAAAGCGATATGATCTATGGATGAGGGAGACGTTAAGCCAAAAAAAAAATTTTATAAAAATGGCAATTGAATCTCAGCGCTACCATCACCGCACCGGGTCAATTGCGGCAACTTGACCCCCGACTTCACGCAGGACTGGTTGCGTGCAAAATTCAGATAAGAAAAACCCTTGACATCGAATAGGGGAGCAACTATAGAAATTTAAACCGGATTAAAACCCTGTCTGCTTAACCCTGGTATAATCGAACCGATGCGCCGGATCGCCGATCCGGAGTTGTCGCCCCAGCGGATCATCATGAAACCGGAGCTGGTCATTCGGAGTTCATGTCATAAAAGCATATATCCCGAAAATATTATCAAAGATGACTGGTGTTGTGCCCCGAAAATCTCTGAAAAAAATATGTGTAACTCTGGTAACCCGGTATTCGATGTTCATCTTTTCAGTTGCCGGCTGCAAATAAACAACTTAGCGCGTATGGAGATAAACCGCCTGTCCAGGCCCCTGTCGTGTTTTGAATGGACTTCAAAAGATTAAGGAAAGCGTTATGGATTCCAGCATGGGAGCAGCAATAGAGCGGGTCACCACCAAACTGTTTAAAGTTCCGCTGCCGGAGGTACTAACGGATGCCAAACATGGCGACCACACCCATTTCGAACTCGTTACCGTAACCGTTACACTGGCGGGCGGTCACGCGGGTACCGGCTATACTTATACCGGCGGCAAGGGCGGGCAGGCAATCCGCGCGATGATTGAATATGATTTGGCCCCGGCGTTAATCGGCAAAGATGGATTGGCCATCGACGCTATATACGATTTCATGGAATGGCATGTTCATTACGTCGGACGCGGCGGCATTGCCGCATTTGCCATCTCGGCCATCGACATTGCCCTGTGGGATAATCGCTGCCGACACGCGGGCCAACCGCTGTGGAAACTGGCGGGCGGGGCCTCAAACAGGACCTTAGCCTATTGCGGCGGCATTGACCTGATGTTTCCGACGGCCAAACTGCTCGGCAATATTCAGAGCTATCTCGAACGCGGATTTAATGCCGTCAAAATCAAAGTCGGGCGCGCCGCCCTTGACGAAGATGTTGCACGTGTCAAAGCCGTACGGGAACTGATCGGCGATAAGATCAAGTTTATGGTGGATGCCAACTATTCCATGTCGGTGGACAAAGCGATCCGGGCCGCTCGGGCGTTTGAGCCCTATGACATTTTGTGGTTCGAGGAGCCGACCATTCCCGACGACTACCAAGGATATGGGCAGATAGCCGAAGCGACCGGCATGCCCCTGGCCATGGGTGAAAACCTGCATACGATCCATGAATTCGGCTATGCCTTCGAACAGGCAAAGTTATCCTACATCCAGCCGGACGCGTCCAACTGCGGCGGGATTACCGGTTGGCTGCGGGTGGCCGAACTGTCCGAAAAATACAACCTGCCCATCTGCAGCCACGGAATGCAGGAACTGCATGTGAGTCTGATCGCGTCCCAACCCCATGGCGGTTGGCTCGAAGTGCACAGCTTTCCCATTGATGAATACACCACGCGGCCGCTGGTTGTCGAAAACTACCGCGCCGTTGCGCCCGATGCTCCGGGGATAGGCGTCAGGTTTAACCGGGACAAGCTAAAGCCGTATGAAATTTAGAAACGCATCCTATGAAATTTTCTTCGTTTGATCCCCCACACCGTCGCCACAACCCACTAACGGGTGAATGGGTCCTGGTATCCCCCCACCGGAACAGGCGCCCCTGGCAGGGGCAACTGGAAAAACCAGCGCCGGTAAACCCGCCGGTCTATGATCCGGATTGCTATTTGTGCCCGGGAAATCAGCGCGCCGGTGAGGTCAAAAACCCCAATTATGCTAAAACCTATGTCTTTACCAATGACTTCAGCGCACTGCTTCCTGAAACGGAGCGTTTTGATACTACCCACCGGCTATTAAAAAGTGGGGCCGCACGGGGCACCTGCAAAGTCGTCTGTTTTTCCCCGCAACACAACATGACATTGCCGGAAATGAGTGAAGCGGGGATACGGGCTGTGGTCGATACATGGGCCGAGCAAACCAGTCAACTGGGCCATAGTTATCGCTGGGTGCAAGTGTTTGAAAACAAAGGGGCCGTCATGGGGTGTTCCAACCCTCACCCGCATGGCCAAATTTGGGCGGTAAATGTTTTGCCGAATGAACCAGCCAAAGAGGACAGACAGCAACAAACCTATTTTCAGGAACATAAAAAACCATTATTGACCGATTATGCCCGGGTAGAAATAGAGCGAAAAGAACGCCTGGTCATCCAAAATGCGCATTGGCTGGCGGTCGTCCCATACTGGGCGATCTGGCCCTTTGAAATACTGCTCCTGCCGCGCCGTCATGTTTTACGAATCTTTGATTTGAACGGGGCCGAACGAGACGCCCTGGCCGACATCCTCAAGCGCCTGCTCACCCGCTACGACAACCTGTTTGAAGTATCATTCCCGTATTCAATGGGTTGGCATGGTGCGCCGACGGATCACAACGATTATGATTATTGGCAGCTGCATGCTCATTTTTACCCGCCTCTGCTGCGCTCTGCAACCGTCAAAAAATTTATGGTCGGGTATGAAATGTCAGCCGAACCCCAACGGGATTTGACAGCCGAACAAGCCGTGCAACGATTGCGGGGTTTGTCCGAGATTCACTATAAATCCAGGCATTGATGGAGTAATATGTCCACCCGAGAACACGCTATAACGGAATTTAAACGCCACTTTGGAGATCCGCCGGCCTTTGTGGTGCGCGCGCCGGGACGGGTCAACCTGATCGGTGAGCACACCGACTATAACGATGGTTTTGTACTACCGCTAGCGATTGACCGGGCGGTCTGGATTGCACTGAGGCCCGCATCCACCAAACAGGTTGTGCTTCACGCCTTGGATTTGAATCAGTCGGCTGAGTTTTCACTCAAAAATATTAAACATGAAAATCAGGAATGGGTGGAATATGTTAAAGGTACCGCCTGGGCCTTACAACAGGCCGGGTACCTTCTGGCCGGCTGGGAGGGTTTAATAACAAGCAGCATACCGATCGGTGCGGGGCTTTCCTCCTCGGCGGCCTTGGAACTGGCGGCAGCACGGGCGTTTGCAGCGGTATCCGGCTATCCGTGGGACGCAGTTAAGATGGCCCGGATCGGGCAACAGGCCGAGCGGGACTGGGTCGGGGTTAACTGCGGTATTATGGACCAGATGATATCGGCCCTGGGACGGGCAGGACACGCGCTTTTAATGGATTGCCGCTCGTTAAAAACAAATCTGGTGCCCCTGCCGCCGGACATGGCCGTCGTCGTTCTTGACACCGCCACCCGCCGGGGGCTGGTGGACTCTGCCTACAATATACGCCGGCAGCAATGTAATGTGGCGGCCCGTTTTTTTGGCGTGCCGGCCTTGCGCGATGTCAGCCGGGACGAGTTTGATGCCAAAGCGGCGGCACTCGATCCGGTCGTTTTCCGGCGGGCACGCCACGTGATTGAGGAAAACTTCCGGACGCGCGACGCTGTGCAAGCCATGTCTCGCAAAGACGCCGCCAAACTTGGCCGATTGATCAACGCCAGTCACGCCAGTTTGCGGGACGATTTTGAAGTGTCGAGCCCACAACTGGATCAAATGGTCGACTGTGCCCAACAGGAGTCCGCTTGCTATGGGGCGCGTATGACCGGGGCCGGGTTCGGCGGTTGCGCGATTGCCATCGTTCAATCGGAGGCAGTTCATGATTTCTGCGAGACTGTGACCATCAACTATCAGAAAGCAGCAGGCTTGAAACCCGAAATTTATGTTTGCACAGCCACCGATGGCGCAACAACTAGTGCAATCTAATACCTGAATTTTCGGGCATAGAACGAAAAAATAAAAGCGCGCCGGTGCATTATATGTTGAATTTGCAATCCCTGCCGTGGCATGATTTGTATGGCGCAAATCATGGTGCCCCGTCAAGTGCGGCAACTTGATCTCGAACTTTAAAAAGGAGGAAAAATGAGCAAGACCGAAGTGTTGAACGAAACGTTTCATTTTATTTTCAACCGGATGGTGGACACGGGCCAGGCACCGCATTATACAGAGATTGCAGCCGAACTCGGAGTTTCACCCGAAGACGGGCGAAAAACGATGCATACCCTGTTTGAGTCCGGAGTCTATGGCTGGCTGTTTCCAAATACGGATTTTATCGCCTCGTTCGCCCCTTTTAACAATCAACCCACCCAGTTCCGCGTCACCGTTGAAGGCGAGCAGAAGTGGTTCGCGCAGTGAGCTTTCGAATCGCTGGCGGTCAGCTGGCTGTTTCCGGGGAAAAAGGTTCGCATCGACTCCCCATGTCTCGATTGCGGTGACCCGATCACCATCGAAATGCGTGACGGCTTAATCGAAAAGGCCGATCCGGAAGGATTGATCGGCCATGTATCCCTTCCCGTGTCCAAATGGAGGCCGGATGTTGCTTACGCCTGAAGTACGATGCTTTTCTTCCGGTCGGAAGAACATTTGAAAAACTGGGCGCAGTACGATCCTGCTACACAGGATGGAGTTTCCCAGTTGGAGGGGCTGCTAGCGATGTTTTCCAGCAACCTCTTCAAAAGACGAATGGACCCGGATTACTTCTCCAATATGAAAACATATTTGGGGGAATTGATCGGAGAAGTCGGTAGCAATGATAAAATCGGTGCTTTTTTGAAAACTTAAAAGGTGATTCATGATTGAGGAACGGATTCTTTATGGCTATGATCGAAGGGTGGTCAAGTCCACCCTCGGGGGGATTAATCTGGTCTTAAATAAACCTTTTGACTGATTTATCCTTGAATGTTATACGTTTTTATCAATAATTCTCATCATTAGCAGATTGTCTGCGATAACCTCCATTTATTTAATTCGTACTCTTTAAATCTTAATTCCCCCAATCGAGAAGGAGGAGAAAATATGAAAACAGGAAAACTATTGACGATCTTAGTTGCAGCGTTTCTATTGACAACGATGAATGTCATGGCTGAATCTGTAACCCTTCGACTTGCCGATCAGTTCCCACTGACGCATTTTGCCTCCAAAACAGGCTCTCAGGCATTTATCAAACAAGTAGACGAGATGTCGAAGCAGACGATTAAGATCAAGCATTTTCCGGCGCAACAGCTGGCCAAGGCATCCGGTATGCTGGATGCGGTGAAGAATCGCGTTGCTGACATTGCCGTCTGCGGTGTCGTTTATGTATCGGATCGGATGCCCCTGTCCGGTGCCGCAATGCTGCCCGGTCTGTTCAATGATGTCACGACCGGCACCCGGGCTTATACCAAGCTGGCAAACAAGGAACTGCTGGAAGCAGAATTTCTGCGTCACGGCGTGCGACCGTTATGGGTGTCGCTCGCACCCGTCTACCAGCTGCAGTTGACTTCCAAGGAACCGATCACCAGTCTTGAGGATATCAAGGGCAAGAAATTGCGCACCGCCGGTGCGATCATGGAACTGACTGCCAAGGCACTGGGTGCAACCCCGGTGACAATCGGCCCGAGTGATTTCTATCTGTCCCTGCAACGCGGAACAGTAGACGGTGCGATTTATACTATCCCAGGGTGGCGTGCATACAGCCTGCAGGAAGTGTTGAACAGTTCCACCGTTAACGCCGGTCTCGGTTCCGTCGCTTTTGCCACCCTGATTAACGAGGATGTGTGGCAGAGCCTGTCGCCGGAAGTCCAGTCTATATTACAGAAGACAGGGGAAGCAACCGGGGCGGGTGCGGCCGCGATCTTCGACAAGGTTGTGGCCAAATCCAACAATAATATGAAAGAGGCCGGAAAAAATATCTATCCCTTGTCGCCGGCGGTTCTTGAAGAGATGAGCGCAAAGCTTGCAACCGTTGAAAAAGTCTGGCTGGATCAAATGAAGAGCCGCAACCTGCCCGGTGACAAAATTCTTGAGGCGTTTAAGCGTTATCTCAATGAATAGTGATAATTACCAAAAAAAAGACATTACCCGCTTTTTAGAGCTTTTCGAAAAACTCTACATGGCGGTGGCCATGATTTCGATCTTTGTTATGATGCTGTCAATCAGTGCCGATGCGCTGAGCCGTTACCTGTTCGGCAGCCCGATTACGGGGCAGTATGAGTTCACCCAGCTTTACCTGCTGGTCATACTCGTTTTTATGGCCCTGCCACGCACTTATGTCATCGGGGGGCATATTCGGCTCAACCTTCTGGATGGGTATCGGCGCAAAATCCCCTTCAATCTGTCTGAAAGGTGTAACGCCGCCCTGGCCGGCATTGCCTTTGGCGCCATTGCCTATATCTCAGGACTTGAGGCCATCGAAAAATTTGTCAACCAGGACAAGCTTTTCGGTGCCGTTCAATTTCCCATATACTGGAGTTATGTCTGGCTGCCGCTTGGCAGCGGTCTTATGGCGCTGCGATTGATTTATGAGATATTTGTTCCGCTGCCGCGCCATGACAATCAGCCAGAAGGTGAGCTATGAGTCTCACCCTGATTTTGGTTATCTTGCTGCTGTTTCTTCTGCTGTTGAACAGCATGCCGGTTGGTTTTTCATTGCTGGTTTCAGGTTCAGCCGGCCTGCTGGCCATCGCCGGCTTGCAGACCACCCTGGGTGTACTGAAAGCTTCACCTTATGAACAGGCTGCCAGTTTTTCGCTTTCAACCATTCCCATGTTCATATTGATGGCGGAATTTTTAACCGCCGGTCGTGTGACGCGTGAACTGTTTTCCGCCTGTCATATGTGGCTGGGCCGGTTGCGGGGAGGACTGTCATTTGCAGCCGTATCAGCAGGTGTCCTTCTGGCCGCGATTTCAGGATCAAGCAGCGCCTCGGCCGGGACGTTAGCCTCGGCCGCCTACCCTGAAATGAAGCGCTACGGCTATGATAAAGCCTTTGCCACCGGGGTAGTCGCCACGGTCGGCACGCTGGCCATGATGATCCCACCCAGTATCGGGCTGGTGTTGTTCGGAATTTTCACCGAAACCTCGGTTAGTCAACTTTTGCTGGCCGGCATTATACCGGGTCTGATGACCGCAGCCGGCTACGCGATCACGATATATGTAATTACCAGAATACGGCCTAACGCCGCACCTGCCGGTGAGCGGGTATACACATTGAGGGAGAAAGCAGGCTCGTTGATCCCGATCTGGCCCGTGATCGCCCTCATGATCGTGATGATTGGTTCGATTTATACGGGTGTGATTACTCCGACAGAGGCGGGTGCGGTTGGATCCCTGGTTGCCCTTTTACTGGCGGTTATCAAGCGACGGATGACTAGGAGTGACTTTAAAACCGCCCTGACAAATGCCACCCGCAACAGCACCATGATCTTCATCATCATCATCGGGGCCATGGTTTTCAGTGTGTTTCTTACGTTGACAGGGTCGACGCAGGATCTGATCTCCGCCATTCACACATCGGGCATGAGCCGCTGGTGGATTTTCCTGGCTTTTCTCATGATGTACTTGATACTCGGCTTTTTTCTTGATCAACTGGCGATCCTAATTTTGACCTTGCCGCTGGTTTTTCCGATAATGATGAGCCTTGAATTCAATCCGGTATGGTTGGGTATTGTTTTTGTAAAGACGGCGGAGATCGGACTCGTGTCGCCGCCCCTGGGATTGAACGTGTTTATTGTCGGCAGTGTCACCAATGTTCCGGTGGGAACCGTATTTCGGGGCATTATGCCGTTTCTCATCGCCGATTTCATCGTTCTTGCACTGATCATAATTTTTCCGAACCTGGCTTTGTACATCGCAGAGGTCGCTTCGGCAGTAAATTGAAATTATGGTGTAAATGCCGTGAAAAAACCGCTACGGATAGCCGTCGTCACTGACATTCATTATGGCCCTGATCGATACAGCAAAAAAGGCGACGAGGCGCTTAAGCTTCTTGAAAGTTTTATCAGGCAGGTCAATTCGATGGAAATCGGCCTGGTGGTCGATCTGGGTGACCGGATCAGCAACACCGACCCCGCAGACGACCGCCAACATCTGGCCGACGTTGGTACTGCATTCAAGTCGTTGACCAAAGAATCTCACCATTTAATCGGCAACCACGACGTCGTCCACCTGTCTATCGAAGAGAATGAAAAAATATTGGGTAAGTCTCTGCAACACCACAGCCTTGACAGGCAGGGCTGGCATCTCGCATTCTGGAATACATCCTGTAAACTGCATGAAGGGGAAGGGTTCCGTCTGGAACAGGATGATCTGAGCTGGCTGGCGGCAGACCTGGCTGCAACCGACCTGCCCAGCGTTGTCTTTTCCCATATGCCGCTAGATACCGGTTCGATGGTGGGCAACTACTATTTCGAGCGTCGCTATGCTCATGGTGAGCAGCACCGGAATGCATTCCTGGCACGCGATCTGATTGAAGGCAGCGAGAAGGTCATTGCGGTTGTGTCCGGCCATGTCCACTGGAACCAGCTTCACTTCATGGACGGTATCCCTCATTTTTCACTGCAGTCTCTTAGTGAAACATACACCACCCACCCATATGCGGCCGGATCCTGGGCACGACTGACCTTGGGTGACGCGCTCGAACTGGAGGTGTTTGGCCGAGATCCGGTGATGTACAGAACGCCGCTTAAGAACCCATCACACCATTGGCTGCCCCCACTGGACTGAATTGTAGCAAATGTTTCATTTTGCCTGGGATTTTTGATGATAACGTTCAGCAAGCAGTGTTTAGGTTTCAGGTTTCAGGTTTCAGCAAAATATTTCGATTTGCCGTGACGCAGTTGCTCATGAAAAAAATGTACTTTCAACGGTGTTTGCCTTCGGTTCCGAGCAAATCGTTGTTCAAGATTCTGTTTTCATATAGATAAACGCAAATCCGGTTTTACGAGTAGCCGCCATAGAGATGGTAAGCCTCGAAAAGAGCCGTAATATTTTCAATAGATGTATCGGCTTGAATATTGTGAGCCGTGCCGGCAATATACCCCCCGCCAGGCATCATCTGTCCAAAAACAGACGCAACATGGGCGCGAACATCATCGGGATTCATAAAGGGAAGAATCTTCTGAATGGAAATTCCGCCTTGAAAGCAAAGGCGATCGCCGAAATCCGATTTGAGGCGACCGGGATCCATACCTGATGCCTCAGGCTGAACAGACTGCAAAATGTCCAAGTCACAATCAATAAAATCTTCCATGATAGCGTATACCGAGCCACAGGTATGGTGCATCACTTTCGCGCCATGATCTTTCGCCACCTTGATATAGTCGGAAAATCCCTTTTCGAGCATCTCCTTCCACATTGAAGGTGAAATCATCAATCCGTTCTGCATGCCGAAATCATCGCCGGTGACCAGAATGTCGATTTTTCCCCGCGCTGCCTCCAATATCCTGTTTTCGTATTCAATATAAAATGAAATAATATGATGAAAAATGGAATTGACGATTTCAGGTGATTCCACCATGTCGAAAAAAATCTGACTCATACCGCGAAGATACATGGCCGGCTTGAGCTGCGCGAACCGGTTGAGCCGGTCGCCCATAAAGACGGCGACTCTTCCCCTGTTGCGTATTTCATCACATTGCTTCTCGATACAGGTGTAATCGAACCAGTCCGCCGAGGGCCAATGCGGGTAGTCAAATATGTCTTCCACCTTGGAACATTTTTTCAGCGGACTCTCCAGAACTTCCTTATACACTTCCTTATAGGTGGCTGAACCGTCACTCACCCAAACGGATACCGGCTTGCGGCTGACACCCCATATATCCTTTTCCAGGCCGCCTTCGGTTTTGAGGCTCGGCCCAATATATTCAGGGCCTTCGATATATCGCAGGTCTATGTCGTATTTATCTAGCAAATCGTCATATGACAGCTGCATTTTGGAATTAATTTTGCGTTTGGTGCCTTTCGAAATCCAGCAGTCCAACGGCACCCTGTCGGGTTCCTGATGATCTAAAGCGATAAAGGTTCTTTCCCTTGAATCCATGTATATTATTCCCCTAGCTAGCCTGTCACGCTTTGCCTACCGCACGCAGGCGCTGTTTAATCAACTCTATTGGTGAGGGTGATATAATGAAGATACAGTGATAACTGGCAATGCATAAGCGCAGACTTACGGAGGGCTTTCATATTTATCACTTATGATAAAGCCAGACTCAATTTTATGGCTCCATCAACCTCATCAATGCTGCCCCTGCTGAGCCGGCCGAGGCGTTTTTCCAACCGTTCCTTTGAGATGGTAAGAATCTGGTTTGTTTTTATGATCGAAGGGCGGTCAAGTCCACCCTCGGGGGGATTGATCTGCACGTTCATTGGATAGACCTTAACTGAGCTCGAGATGGCAGCGACTATCGTTGTTGGCGCCTTTTCATTGCCAATATCATTCTGGATGACAAGCGCAGGCCGTCTGCCTGCCTGTTCACTACCTCTGGCAGGTTTCCAATTCACCAGCCATACCTCACCGCGTCTTGGAAAACCTTTCATTTCAGAATCTCCCTTTGGGCTTCAAAGGTGACATCGGCAAAAACTTTATCCGCTTCGGCCATTTCTTCATAGCCCTTCGCCATTAGTGCTTCGGTCTGTTGTTTCAGCCACAAACTAAAAGCCTCTTGAGCAAGCTGGCTTTTTGCCCGATTTAAAGTTTTTGATGCTTTGTCGAGCGCTGCATAAATTTCTTCATCAATGGTTAGACTGACCTTCCTTTTAGTTCTCATTTTACACTCCTTGGTTCCCATATGATTTATAGGATAATATATCGTATAATTAATCTTGTCAATAAATACTACTTATTCGCTGAATTCTGCACCCAATCTACATTCACAACGTTCGAGGATAGCCTCTCAGAAATGATTCCAAGCGATGCCCGGTATTTAGAACTTCTGGATGGGAGTGGGTTCGAATCCAGGTAGAACCCCGCCAGCGAAGGCATGAACTTCAAAACATGGTCGTTTTCAGGTTTTAGAATGACCTTTTTACCGTTACCCGCTCTGATCCCTTTTTTATAGTGGTAAGAGAGCATAAGCATGGTTATTGACACACCACGCGACTTCTGCCATAGTTGAACGCCCGAATAGCTGAAGCGCGAATAATTCTTGGCATAAAAATTTACAGCCAATCATTAAAAAAAGTCGGGTTCGATGCCTGGCATGATGCAAAACCAAACGATATTTTTACATTGAAGCAACGGGAGTTGGTAAAATAGGCGTAATTTAATTGCCATGTGAATGCCTTCAAATCGTATACTACCAGAAAAATGGCTGGCGGATTAGATGATACATGATATTAAATCCCTGTAGAATCCCCTCCCATCCAGAAACCATTTCAGATTATGCACCGCTTTAAATTCGTTATCTATCGACCGATTCAGATGGTCCCTGTTCTTATCGGGATTAGTCTGATCACCTTTATCCTGATCCATTCGATACCCGGTGACCCTGTTCGTATTTTGTTGGGGCCACGTGCAACGAAGGCGGTCATCAAAGCAGTCCATGCCAAGCATGGTCTCGACAAGCCGGTCTACATTCAATACGGCTACTTTTTGAAAAATCTCCTTCAGGGAGACATGGGCCGGTCCATTGTTTTCAAGATGCCGGTACTTGGGCTGATCGCGGAAAGGATATCAGCGACACTTTTTCTGTTGGTCAATGGTTTGGCTTACGCGCTGGTATTAACCCTTCCCCTGGCAGTCTTGGCAGCGTTGTACCAGGGGCGAATTCCCGACCACCTCATTCGATTGGTTTCCACCGTCGGCTTAGGATTCCCCGCCTTCTGGCTGGGTATCATGATGATGATGGTTTTTAGTGTTTGGCTGGGTAAATTTCCAGTATCCGGATACGGCCGGACATTTATCGAGCACCTCCATCATCTTTTTTTGCCGTCCTTGACCATCGCCATTGCGTTGTCGGCGGTTCTGATTCGTAACCTCCGAGCAAGCTTGCTGACGGAAATGGATTCTGATTACGTTGCCGCGGTCCGTGCGAAAGGCCTGCCGGAAAGCTGGATATTTATACGGCACGTGATACGAAATTCGCTGATCCCGACCATCAATTTGCTTGGGGTCAATTTGGGTTGGCTGATTGGCGGTACAGTGATTATCGAGACGGTGTTTTCCGTACCGGGACTTGGATCGTTGCTGGTCAGTTCCATATTCGCAAGAGATTACATGGTGGTGATGGCTATCACCATGGTTTTCGCATGCGCAATCGTTCTCGTTAATTTCACCGTTGATGTCCTTACCGTTGCCCTGGATCCGAGGATTCAACTTTGAGCATGACGACTCCGATACCCGTCGCCCGTCGACGATTTCGTTTACACCTTGGCGGACATCCGCGAGTTCTGTACGCCGGCTTGTGGATTACGATTTTCTGGTTTATCCTGGCCCTTGGTGCGGACGTCATCGCCCCTTTCGACCCGAATGCGCAAGACATTTCAAACGTGCTGGATCCGCCTAGCATAAAACACTGGTTTGGAACCGATAATTTCGGCAGAGACGTGCTTTCACGCGTTATACACGGCACGCGTGTCGACTTGCAGATGGGGCTTATCGGGGTCATCCTGCCTTTTCTTCTGGGCACCGTGGTGGGCGCCCTCTCCGGTTACTTCGGGCGAATAGTCGACATCGTTCTCATGCGCATCCTCGATGTGATGCTGTCATTTCCGTGGCTGGTATTGCTAATTGCGATTATTACAGTTTTAAGGCCGGGTCTCAACAGCTTCTATATTGCCATCACACTGGTTGGCTGGGTTTCCTATGCACGGTTGGTTCGCGCCCAGACGCTGGTATTGAAAAACAGCGATTTTGTTCATGCTGCCGTCAGTATAGGCTATGGCCACCTCCGCATTTTGTTTCGGCATATCCTGCCCAACGCCTTGATACCATCCATCGTTTTTTCCATGTCCGATGTTGTTCTTGTAATCCTGGCGGGTTCCGCCATAAGCTATTTAGGATTAGGCGTGCAACCGCCCACCGCCGAGTGGGGAGTCATGATAGCCGAAGGGCAGAACTTCATTGTAACAGCCTGGTGGATTACAGCGTTTCCCGGACTATCCATTGTTTTCCTGGCATTCGGTTTCAGCCTGCTGGCTGACGGTCTCGGGGAAAAACTGGGGGTGCGTGAATGAGCGCCAAAATTCTGGAAGTCAGGAACCTGGAGGTGACTATCGACACACCGTCGGGGGTCTTGACAGCTATCGACAGTGCTTCCTTTGATCTAGACGAAGGAGAAATTCTGGGTTTGGTTGGCGAAAGCGGTTCGGGCAAGACTCTCACCGGCCGAGCCATCATGCGTCTGCTGCCCAGTAAAAGGATGGCCATTCGACGGGGTACGGTTTGCGTCAACGGCGAAGACATTATGCAGTTTGATGAATCACGGATGCGGGGCATTCGCGGCCGAACCATCGGGATGATCTTTCAGAATCCGAGCTCACATCTCGATCCGGTAATGACGATCGGCAAACAGATCGCCGAATCCATCAGGTTTCATGAGGGCCGGTCGTCAAAAGAATCTTTAGCACGCGCTGTCGAGTTGCTGCGCCAGGTAGATATGCCGGATCCGAATATACGCCTGAACTCCTTTTCCCATGAATTTTCCGGTGGGATGCGCCAACGAGCGATGATCGCCATGGCCCTCGCATGCCGGCCGAAAATTTTGATTGCCGACGAACCGACAACGGCCCTGGACGTTACCGTTCAGGCACAAATCCTACGCCTATTGCTTGACCTGCGCAGGCGCAGAGGCCTTTCCATCATTCTGGTTACCCACGATCTGGGTATCATTGCTCAAACCTGTGACACGATTGCCGTCATGTACGCCGGCCGCTTGATGGAGCGGGCCTCCAAGCAGGATTTGCTATTAGGTCCTTTACACCCCTACACCAAGGGACTGATAGCCTCCCAGCCAGGCATGGCAAAACCGCGCGAGCAGTTGCCGTCCATATCCGGGCAACCGCCCTCGCTCGCCAGTTTTCCCGCTGGCTGCCGTTTTCATCCGCGCTGTGATTATTCTGAAGCGGCTTGTCGAACGGCGATACCCGTACTTGAGCAGGTAAACCAAAGCCATCAGACAGCCTGTCGCCGGTGGCATGATCTCGTCCGGCAGAAAATCTTGGGGGCGGCATGAGTCAATTGCTCGAAATCGAAAATCTCCAGGTCCATTTTCCCCTGCAGCAAGGGATTGTGGATTTTCTGACCCGCAAACCACGCCGAGTCGTAAAGGCCGTCAATGGTGTCAGCTTCCAGCTTGCACAGGGCCAGACACTGGGTCTGGTCGGTGAGAGTGGCTGTGGCAAGACCACTCTCAGCAGAGCCATGCTGGGTCTGGTGGATGTCGCCGCAGGGCGTGTGCGTTTCGATGGAGATGATATTTTCAGCCAAAACCGCGCGGCACGGCTTGCATTGCGACGCCGTGCCCAGATGGTGTTCCAGGACCCCTTTGCATCCCTCAATCCCAAAATGAGCGTCGGCAGTACGTTGGCGGAGGTATTGAGATTTCACAGGATATGTCTTCCGCGGCAGGTGCCGGCACGAGTTGCCGAATTGATGGAGATGGTGGGGCTGTCGCGGGAACTTTCAGTCCGCAAGCCAAGCGAACTCAGTGGGGGGCAGTGTCAGCGGGTGGGGGTTGCAAGAGCACTGGCTGTAAATCCCGACTTGCTGGTGGCCGATGAATCCGTATCAGCCCTGGATGTCTCCATTCAGGCTCAGATATTGAATCTCTTCCTTAATTTGCAGCAGGAGATGGGCCTAACCATGGTCTTTATTGCCCACGATCTGGGTGTCGTGTGGCACTTGTGCCAGACCATTGCCGTCATGTATCTGGGACGAATTGTCGAAATTGGTGCTTCCAGTGAAGTCTTCCACAATCCCAGGCATCCATACACCCAGGCGCTTATCCGCGCTATACCACAAATGCACGCGGAAGCTTCAGTGAGTACTGATTTACTGTCGGGTGAACCACCTAGCCCCCTCGATATCCCGCGTGGCTGCGCTTTTCACCCGCGATGTGTACGGGTAATGGCGAACTGCCGTTCGGGCGCACCTCCGGAGTCGGTCGACATGGGTACGGTACAGGTCGCATGCCACTTATACGACAAATGAAAACTGATTCAGGGATTTAGGAATTTAGGAATTGAAGGAATTATATCTCTTTTAATCTTTGGTAGGGGAAGCTCAAGCAACAATAACACGTCAACACATAAGGAGGGCAATTATGAGACAGTTTCTTAAGGGATTGGTAATTGCAGGGTTGTTGGGCATCATGATCGCCATGACGACCGGCTGGGCATTGGCAGGCGGGGTCCTGAAAATAGCCCGGCAGCAGGACAGCACCACACTGGACCCGATCATGACAATTCAGAATGCCGATATCTGGGTTATGAACAACATGAACTCACTGCTGGTAAGGGTATCAAGGGACGGTACAACCATTGAACCCGATCTGGCAGAGAGTTGGACAATTTCCCCGGATGGAAAAGTCTATACCATGAATCTGCGAACCAACTTGAAATTCGGTGACGGCAGCCCGCTCAAGGCCAGTGATGCCCGGTATAGTCTGCTTCGCCTGCGTGACAAAGAAGGGTCGGTAATGGCAGGGATGTTCACTGACATCGACACCATTGACACGCCTGATGATCGCACTTTGGTGATTAATCTGAAACAACGATCGGCCCCGTTCCTGGCGGCATTGGCCATGTTTTCCGCGGCCGTTCTGCCTGAGCAAGCACTCAAGGAACGCGGAGAGGACTTCGGCTCCAATCCTGCAGGCGCCGGTGCTTTCAACCTCAAAGAATGGAAGCGCGGCCAATATATCAGTCTGGTGAAGAACCCTTATTTCTGGGAAGCTGATCGGGTTAAGCTCGATGGTGTCGAATGGTCGTATATTCCCAATGACAACACCCGGATTCTGAAACTTCAAACCGCTGAAGTGGATGCAGCGATTTTTATCCCCTTCAACCGGGCCCAAGAATTGGACCGCAACAAGGATATCAATGTTCACATGGACCCATCGAGCAGAATGGATCATATGCTGGTCAATCATTCACACAAACCGCTCGATGACCTGCGGGTGCGCCAGGCTATCTATTATGCACTGAACCGTCAGGCAATCGTCGACGTGGTCACGTTTGAATATGGCAAGGTCGCCAATTCGTTTATCCCGGCCGGTGCCATGCACTATAACCCCGATAATTTCGACTATCCCTATGATCCGGCAAAGGCTAAAAAACTACTCGCTGATGCTGCTGTCAAGGGGCTGACTCTGGATCTGCTGGTTACAGCCGGCGATTCGGTTCACGATCAGATCGCCGTAATGGTAAAGGATCAACTCGGAAAGGCCGGCATAGACGTCAACATCGTCAAACAGGAGGAAGGCCAACAGTGGGAGAGCACCGTTGCCGGTGAGTACGACATCAGCGTCAACTACTGGACAAACGATGTGATCGATCCGGATCAGAAGTCGAGCTTTTGCGTATTTGGTGATGCAGAAAATCTGTCCTACTACACCCGTTATAGAAACCCGAAAGTCACTGCGCTGGTAGAAAAGGGACGGACTGAACTGGATTCGGCAAAACGTCGACAAATTTATTATGACATCCAGCGCATGGCCAAAGAGGATGTCCATTGGATCGACCTCTATTACAGTCCTTTCCGCAATGCTTCACGAACCAACGTCGTTAATTATTTTCAGAATCCGATGGGACGTTTCATGCTTGAAGATACTTACATGAAATAGCGATGCTTGCCTGGTGTGCGATCAAAAAAATGACGCCCGTGATTCGGGCGTCATTTTCAATTGATGGGGTTCTTAAGGCGGGTGTTTGAAAAAGCGGCTATTTCATCCGCGATGAGCATTCAGGAACTTCATCAACACCTGGCCGTAGGCTTCCGGCTCTTCGAAGAAGGGCGTATGGGAGCTGTTTGGAAAAACAACTAATTCCGCATCGGGCAAAGCAAGCTTCATGCGCATGGCGCAGTCGGGGGTCAGTTCGTCGTATTTGCCTACGGTAATCAATGCCGGGCAGTTGATGCGGTGCATATCCGGGATTCGATTCCAATCCTTCAGGTTCCCGATGTAAAGAAACTCGTTAGGACCTTGCATCGTCATATAAGGCGCCATGTTCCAGTCGTCCAGCGAACGGACCAATGGCGCCGGCCAATCGGCAAGACGACACACGTGACGGTAGTTCAGAATGGTAATTGCGGCCTGGTACTCGGGATGATCCAACGTCCCTTCGGCTTCGTGCTGAAGCATCATCGCCATTGTTTCCGGCCCGAGCGCCTCTCGATGACGGTTGAGTTCACTGATCAGATGCGGCATATCGGCGCACGTATTTGCGAGGCATATCGTGCGTAAATTTTCCGGGTAGGTGATCCCGTATTCGATGCTTAGCCAACCACCCCAGGATTGGCCGAGCAGATGGACGCGGCCCAGGTCTAAAGACTGCCTCACTGTTTCAACCTCTTCCACATAGCGTGTAATGCTCCAAAGCGAGGAATCATCCGGGCGATCTGACGCGCCGGTCCCTAACTGGTCAAAAGCAACCACTCGAAATCCATGGTCAGCCACCCAGGAATGGGACTCCCGCACATAGTCGCAAGGTAATCCCGGCCCCCCGTTCAAACATAGCAGGGTTTCCTCTCCGCTTCCGAAACTGTATACCACGACCCGGTATCCGTCGACGGTGACGTCAATTGTCTCATCGGGTTTGCGTTCATCCCACATTCTAATACCTCGTATTGATTGTTAGGTCCCTATACTATATCAGATAAGTCTGTTAAACAAGAATTTTGAACATTTTTTCATATAATGCCTAAAGCTAAAAGACCGTTCAAAAGCATCAGATTCGGAGTTTGGAAAAATGCTGCTGCCCGATGCAATCAAGCGCACGCTGGCGATCAGTGATCAACTCGCAATCTAGGCCATGTTTGTAGATGCTATTGGCGACAACACCAAATGATTCTGCGAACAGTTTGGTTTTGCCCGCCTAAGCAATGATAGCCTAACACTATTTTTGCCGTTGAAATCAATTTAGGATGTAACCGTATTAGGCATCTCCAACCGCACGCAGGCGTTGTTTGATCAACTCTAGATCGGGCAGCATGGCCGCTTCGAGCGCCCGCGAAACCGGAACCGGCACATCAGGGGCCGTAATTTTTTCAACCGGTGCATCCAGAAAATCATAGAATCGTTCCTGGATTTCGTCGCTGATTCGACTGGCTATCCCCATGCTGCGCGGCACCTGCTCCAAAATGAGCACCAGCCCTGTTTTTTCAACCGATTGGCCGATGGTATCGAAATCCAAACCGGAATAATCCAGGGTGCGCAAATCCATTACTTCGACATCCAGCCCTTCGGAGGCTAATTCTTCAGCCGCCGCCACGGCATCGTTGACTCCTGTCAGATAACTCAGCACGGTGAGGTCTGCACCGGGCCGGACAACGTTGGCCTTGCCGTAGGCCACAAAGTAATCCAGCATATCGAGGGGAACCGGACCGTTTTGCTCGTACAAGTCGGCATGCTCGATGATGAGCACCGGATCATTGTAGCGGACGGCCGTGTTGAACAGGCCGATATAATCAAATGCGTTGGCTGGAGCCACGATTCGCCATCCCGAGAACAGGCTGAAGAGGCCGGCCGGATTCATCGAGTGCTGGCCGCCATAACCCTGCCCGATGGCAACCCGCGTTCGGGCCACCAGCGGAAAGCTGACCTGGCCCCCGTACATGTGCCTGAGTTTGCCGATCTGATTGAACAACTGGTCGCAGGCCACCAGCGCGAAGTCCGGATACATGATCTCAACCACCGGCCGCAGTCCGGTAATGGCGGCACCGCCCGCCATGCCCACGAAGCCGCATTCCGAAATCGGCGTGTTGATCAGCCGTTCGGGAAACACCTCTTTGATGCCCCGGGTCGCTCGGTACGCGCCGCCATGCAGATTGGCCACCTCCTCCCCGAGAACAAAAACCCTTTCATCCTGCTGCATGTTGCGCAGGGTAGCTGCAGCGACGGCCTCGCCGTAGCGCATCTCGCTGAATTGATCAAAATCGGCTTTTTCGACAAAACTCACGCCATCGAAGGCATCGTCCTCACAGCGCACGTCGCGCACCAGATCCTGCGGCGGCGGCCAGTGCGAGTCCGGAATAAAGCGCCTACCGTCGGTTTTAGCCGTGCAAAAAGCAACCGCTTCGCTCACCGCGGCTTTGACCTTGGCCAGCATATCGGCCTGCTGCCCGCCGGAGATTATCTGTTTCTCCACCAGCTGGCCGGCATAGACCTGCAGCGGATCTTTTTCCTGCCACCGGGTCTCCTCTGTTTGGGAGCGATAACCGAAGGGGCTGCCGGGCAAGCGACCGGCATGGTGATAAAACCGGTAGGTTTCCGACTCGATCAAAAACGGTCTTGGCGCGGCCTGAATGTCGCTGACGACCCTTTGCAAGGCCCAAAAAACCGCCACCGGGTCCATGCCGTCGACAATCAGGCTGTCAATTCCGTAACTCAGGCTGCGCAGTCCCAGGTTGATGCAGGATGATGACGTGCAGGTCCCCGTGGCGACCGCGTACAAATTGTTCTCGACAAAATAAACGATGGGCAGATCCCACAGGGACGCCATATTGGCGACTTCGTGGAAGCAGCCCTGGTTGATGGCGCCATCCCCGAAAAAACTGACCACCACGCGGGATCCCGAAGATAATTTTTCGGCCCAGGCCGCGCCGGATGCCAGGGGAATCCCCCCGCCGACAATCCCGTTGCTGCCGATGTTGCCGGAAGCCGGATCAGACAGATGCATCGATCCCCCGCGTCCCGAACACCAGCCGCTCTTAAGACCCATAATTTCAGCCAGGGTTTTGTTCACGGCGCGCTGCATGTCATCGGCTAAATCGTTCAGTTGGGGGTCAAAGTCATCCGCTGCATAGTACATGACAGCCTTGGCCAGAAAATGCCCGTGGGCCCGATGGGTGGAGCCGACCAGGTCCGACTTTTTCAGAACCACAGCGGCGGCAGCGGCATTGGCTTCCTGTCCGATACTGGAATGAACCGGCCCATGCACCAGGTTCGCATCCTTCAATTCAAGCAGGGTGTCTTCGAATTCGCGGATCAGCTGCAGCAGGAAAAGCATCCGAAGATGATCGATCTTTTTGATTTTTCGAAAATCGGCTGCTGACACATGCAGCCTGTGGCAAGAGCCGGTCGGCGCAACTTTTTCTAATTTACTCATGCTGCTTTCCTCAAATAGTATGTCAGGGTAAAGGATTAATTTGGATCAGATCCGGATATTTTTAGACACCGGAAAAAGCGGTCAGGCCGCCGTCTACGGGTATCACGGCACCGGTCACAAAACTGGACTGTTCGGATAAAAGCCACAGGGCGGCACCGAGTATCTCTTGTGGTTTGCCGTAACGCGCCATGGGAACGGATTTAATAATCTGAAGGCCGCGCTCGGTAATTTGGCCGGTAGCTTCGTCAATGAGCAAAAACCGGTTTTGCTCGGTTAGCATAAACCCCGGGGCGATGGCGTTTACCCGGATATTTTCAGAATAGGTCTGCGCCATATGAACCGCCAGCCATCTCGTGAAGCTGTTCGCAGCCGCTTTGGCATCCGAGTATGATATGGATCTTGTCAGCGGCAATATCCCGGCAATGGAGGTTATATTGAGAATCACACCGGACTTTTTTTCGACAAATATTCGACCCACACATTGTGACGGCAGCACGGCACTCATGTAATTCAGGGAAAAGCCGCCAACCATGTCTCCGGGAATCAGGTCGAAAAAAGATTTCTCGGGTGAGGTGGTCGCATTTTTCAGGCCACCGCCGGCCCCGTTGACCAGAAGATCCACAGTTGCGAAAGCATCTTTGGTCAACTGAACTGCAGCGGCCACCGAATCCTGTTTGGTGACGTCACACTCGATCGCCAGTGCCTTTCCGCCGGCGGCACGGATTTCGTCGGCCTTAATTTCAGCTGAATCTTTATTCAAATCCCAGATGGCAACCCGGACGCCTTCGCTTGCCAAAGCTTTGGCAATTTCTCCGCAGATCGCCCCACCGCCGCCAGTCACAACGGCTATTTTTTGATCCAGTCCATATTTCATAAGTCTTCACACTCAGTACCTAATTAATCCGCCCGGGAGAATACCACAATAGTTTCATCAGAATTCAAAGAGAAAATAAGATTTATCCACGCCAGATCTCTTATTTTCAAGGCGGAGCTTAGTACTCATTTATTTAAATCACATCATGTTTGTGCATGATTTATGCGAGCCAGATTGAATATTTTAGAAATGCGATCGATTCAAATTGAAAAGACAGAGCGAAGCGATACAACAAATCTTCAATCTTCAGTATTCAATTCTCCGCCTTCGGCGGATCCGGGTAGGATATCAGGTAATCTCCCGCATTTCACAAATTTCATGCTCCGCCCCGCGGAAATAGGCCACGAAAACACCCGGGCGGATCTCCACCGGTTCACCTAAAAATTGAACGCCGCGCGCCTTGAGATCCTGATAGGTTTGGTCAAAATCTTCGACCATAAAGCCGATATGGGTCAGCCCATAATCGCTCTGGTTTTGATCCGGTCGAGGCTCACGGCCTTTTGGATGATAGTAGTCGAACAACTCGACCACGGCTTGGCCGAGTTTCATGTGCACAATCCGGGCCTTGGCACCTTCAATACCGATTATCCGGGCCAGCGGGGAATCGACCTCACGGTCCAGTGCTTTCTCCATTCCCACAACATCACGGTAGAACTCAATGGCTTTTTCAATGTTCGCCACGCTCAGGCCGACGTGATCCATCCGTTTGAACATGATTGCTCCCTTCTTTCCTTAAATTAAAAACCAGGAGTATTGGAGTTTTGGAGTTTTGGAAAAAAGATTTCCGGGTATATTCGAGTAGCCATCATGATTTGCACATACCTGCCTGAATTTGATTATAAACAATTACATCCACCGAAGGAATGATCAAAGTGTTGCGCTGTTTGAAACGCAGTTTATCCACGTCGGGCTACATTACGTCCAAAGCTCCAATTCCCCGACATCCAAACACCCCACTCAATTATTCCCACACTCCAGTATGCCACTACTCCATCACTCCAATACTCCGACACGGCACTATCGGCAAAACCAATCATCTCTAACCTTGCCCGGCTTCCATCCCATATGTCAAATCAGGTATCAATTCATGTATATGCCGCCGTTGACATCGAGAACACAGCCGGTGATATAGTCGGACATGGCTGAACTCAGAAAAAGCACTGCCTGGGCGACGTCTTCCGGCTGTCCCAACCGCCGCAGCGGAATAGCGGCGATATACTCAGCCTCCCGCCCAGCGAGATGCCGCTTGACGGGTTCCGTCAGCGTTATTCCGGGCGCGACGGCATTGACATTGATGCCGAATGGGCCCAGTTTCTTGGCAAAGCTTCGCGTTAATCCGATGATGCCGGCTTTGGATGTCGTGTAATGAACCCCCACATCAATCCCACCGATGTGGGCCGCCAGCGAGGAAATATTGATGATTTTACCGGACCCCCTCGCCTTCATGTCGGCCCCGAATACCTGGCTCGCTAAAAACGGGCCGCGCAGATTGACATTGATGACTTGATCCCACTCCCGGACGCTGATGGATTCAAAATCTTTTGCATATGAAATAATGCCGGCATTATTGACCAGAATGTCGATGCGACCGTCGAAATCATCAGACAGCTTTTGATGGAGCACCTTCAGAGAATCGGGGTCCTCCAGGTCGCAGGCATAGGCAGTTGCGCGATCATACCGGGCGGCAGATTCCCTGGCGGCCTTAAAATCGATATCCACTAAAGCTACCCGTGCACCCGATTCCGTGAACGTTTGAACGCAAGCGCGTCCCAGTCCCCTGGCCCCCCCCGTCACAATAATGTTCTTCCCTGACAAATCGATTTTCAATTATACTTTCCTCATTTTGAAAAGCAGTAAGCAATATCTATTTCCGGTAAAATTACGCGTACCGGGCCGGGCATTTTTTCTATCTTAGCGCGCAACTTAAGCGGATCGATGGTGTTGAAATCAAACATCCCGAAATGATGCGGTATCATGTAAGGAATGTCGCAGTCCAGAGATAACTGCAGGGCCTCTTCAAAATGAAAATTACCGGGTATGTTCTGACTTAAACGATAGTCATCGCGACCGTTGACCGGAAGCAATGCGACATCCGGTTTCAAGTTTCGCAAATGCACCTCAAGACCGTCATAGGGGACACAATCGCCCGAATGATAGATATGAATATCTCCGGATCTAAAAATATATCCTAAAAAATGGTGTTCGCCCCTGGAATTGACCACGATTTGTTCGTGCGCCGCGGGAATCGAATTGAAGCTGATGCCGCTGTCAAGGGTTAAGGATTGGCCGGCATTGACGCCGGTTGTTTTTTTCATATCCAGCCCCTGGTTGGCAACCGCCTGATCTAATGCGGCGCAGGGTACGAAAAAGTGACAGCCCGGGTTGCGGGCCAGCGATCGAATCGTTTCAGGATCCATGTGATCCGTATGGCGGTGGGTGCTGAATACCCAGTCAATGCCTTTCAGCGTCGCCGGATCAACCGGGATCGGCATCATTCGCTTGTGGGGCAATGGTCGGCCTTTATATTTTTGAGCCAGGGAATCGGAAAGGTAGGGATCGATTAAAAAAGTGTGCGAACCCGCACGCACCGCAAAGCCTGCCTGTCCCAACCACCATATCGCAACTTGCCCATCGTCGAGCGGCAATGACTGCAGATCATTGACCTTACAGGGTGTGGCCGATAGTTTTATCTTCTCTCTTGTCATTTCTTTGCTTTTTCGTTAAAAAATTGAATCGGGATATTTTCACTATCTTGTAACGTATGAATATTTAAGGAATGCTTTCGCATTTTAGAAAAGAAGGAGCATAGCGACATCCACAAATATTCAATTTGCAATCTTCAATTTTCAATTCCGGCTCGTCCGGATTAGGTTTGCCGGCAAAGTAAAACCGCTTCTCGCGTCAGCCGCGCGATTTCGCTGTAATTTTTTGAGGAGATGAGTTTTTTGCTTACCATCCAGCTGCCGCCACAGGCCAGGACATTGGGCAGGTTCAAATAATCGCATACGTTAGTCGTTTTAATTCCACCGGTCGGAATGAATTTGACCTTGGAATAAGGGCCGCTGAAGGCTTTGAGGCTTTTGACGCCGCCCATGCTCTCAGCCGGGAAGAATTTGAGAACATCCAGGCCGTATTCAAGCGCGGCCTCGATTTCGGTCGGGGTGCAGACTCCCGGTACAAGCGGGATACTTTTTTTAACGCAGTAATCTACCACCTTCGGATTAAATCCCGGCGTTACCATAAACTGCGCCCCGGCATCGAATGCTTCCTGCACCTGATCGATTGAAAGCACGGTGCCGGCACCCAGCATCAAATCATTGAGTTTGGCCAGTTGGCGGATCGCGGCCCCGGCAGCCTTGGTTCGAAAGGTAACTTCAGCGATTGGCAGGCCGTTTTCCAGTAGAGTCCGGCCGAGCGGTATCGCTTCGGCGGCTTCTTCGATGGCGATCACCGGAACGAGTCTTGGTCTTGGTGGGTTCTGCGGGTTTTCGAAAAAATCGGTAATCATGGGCTTCATCTCCGAATACTCTGGGCAATGTGACAAAGATTGTCGAACACCGGCCCGCTGGTTGGAATGTCCACATGAAACACTTCAGCCATGACCCGGGTCCACCCGTGAATAAAATATAGCCAGCCGTCTTCGATTGTCAGGCGGCAGTCAACTTTATTTGCCTGGGCCTGCCGCAAAAAATCAAGCTCGCCGCGATAATTAAATTCCCAGACCAAGGCACCTTGCGGCCAGGGCGCCTGATCGGTAACCGGGCTGCCGGGCGAATCTTTGCCTTTGCCGGTCGCATTGATGATAATGGCGCCGGGCGCCAGCGGCTTCATAATCTGATCGTTTTTTTCCGGATCTTCCCCGACACAAAAGGTTTCAACCGCCACCTTTTGATGGGGTTTCAGCATTTTTGCCAAATTGTCCAGCCGCTTCTGACTGCGATTGCTGACGATAATCTTTTCAGGTGACTGCCCGTTTTCAGCAATTCTTTGCATCAAATAAAAGCAGAGCGCGACGGAACTGCCTCCGGCCCCCAGAATAAGTATTTCTTTATCTCCATCGATAAAGTAGTCCGGCGGCACCAGGGCCTCGAAGGCCAGGCCGGCGGTTATCGGATCTTTGGCATGGCCCTCATAGCGGCCTTCCAGTTTGGAAATACAGCTGATCTCCTCCAGCATGGCGGCATAATTGTCGAAGTAGTCGAAGACACCCGCCTGATTGCACGCATGGTACATGTCAATTTTGTGGGTCGTGACCAGGGCTCCCAGGGATTTTTCATCATTTTTAAGAAATTCGGCAACTTCAATATAATTTTCCGGACGATCGTGAATTTTCATATCGATTCCGGCAAATTCAGCATCCAATCCTAAGTAATCGGCCCACTTCGGAAACACTTCCATGATGGCCGATTGACCCGTCGTCACACCGATAAAATAAAAAGTTTTTTTCTTGGCCGGTTTCAATGTGTCGATTGTAAATACCATTGGTTAAGGACTCCTTACAATTAAATGTGTCGGAATTTCTATCCCGCCGCGGCGGGAGTATTACAATATATTTACGGCCATTTTCTTGATGAGCCGCAGGGAATGATGGAATAGTGGAAAACGGACAATCCTACAAGAAATGTTGGATCTATAGTATTTGGTGATGTCCGTCAGACACCCATTTTCTGCTTTAAACCTAATAATACTCCACCAAAACTAAACAATCACTGTAAAAATATATGCTTTGATTTTTTCTTTAAACCCAATATTCCATCATTCCAATATTCCATTATTCTCCGCCTGCGGCGGATGAGCGAAGCGAACTAACTTGTTATCCGGCTGTTTGGGTTACCATACCCGAACAGGTTCTGCCGGACAGAACATCGATCAGATTGTTTACCGCCATATCGGCCATGCGGGTTCTGGCTTCCAACGTATGCGATCCCGCATGCGGCGTTAAGACCACATTTGGGTACTTCAGCAGTGGATGATCGGTAGGCGGTTCATCGGCGTATACGTCCAGTCCGAGTCCCATGACCCTCCCGTCAGCCAGGCCGTTTAGCAATGCCGTTTCATTGAACAACTCATATCGCGCAGTATTTATAAGAATTACTCCCGGTTTCATCTGCTGGATCGTGGCGCCATTAATGATCTCTCGGGTATCATCTACTAATGGCGTATGCAGGGTTATCACATCCGATTCGCGCCATAGTTCATCCAGGGAAGCTTCAATCAGGCCGTTGCGTTCGATAAAGCGCCGGTCGGCTACAGGATCATAGACCCTGATTTTCATGGAGAAGCCTTGGGCTCTTGCGGCAACTTTTTTTCCGATTTCACCCAGACCGACAATCCCGAGGTTTTTCTGGAATATCTCGAATCCCGTTCGTCTCGGCCAGCCACCGCTTTTGACCTCCCGATCCAATAGCGGTATCTGCCGGGCAACTGCCAGCATCAGCCCCATGGTCAAATCGGCGACGGCCTCGGCATTCGACCCCGGCGTAGCGGCAACGGCAATGCCTCTCCTGGCTGCGGCTTCAATGTCGACTCGATCATACCCCGCGCCGTATCGCGAGATTACTTTCAGACAGGCGGGTGCATCCTCTATAACTTGCCGGTTGATGTGATCTAAACCGGCGATATAGCCGTCAACATTATCTAACAGAGGAACAATTTCAGCTGCTTCGAGCGGCCGGCCAAAGGGATTGAATATCACCTCATCAGCGAACCGATCCAGCTTATCCCGGGCTGTATTACGGGTCTCGGCGTTAAAAGATGTCGGTGTTACCAGTATTTTCATAATTTTTATCCAAATCCTAACCCGGTCCAGCCGGGAAATTGACGAATGAATATTGAAAAATGAATGATTTTTGTTTAGTAGGAAACTATCCTGTTGATCCAGTTAATCCGGTCAGAAAATTAAAATAGACAGTATACCTTCATTAATCATTCTACATTCGTCAATCATCATTTGCCTGCGCTTTCCAGCGCGGATTTTCAATGACCGACGGCCGGTCATTTTTTTTGACAACCAGATGTCGAAAACCCTGACTGGCGATGGTTTTGTAATCGTGGCCGGCGTCGGCTCGGAAGCAAAAAAAAGAGACCAGCGGCCGGGTCCCGATGTTGATACTGCGATGGGCAAAACCTTTAGGTACATACAAGGCCGTTCCGGCACTGAGTTCCCGGCATTCCCATTGGCCGTCCGAATTTTCCATCATCATCATGCCGCTGCCACTAAGGCAATAGTACACCTCAGCCGTATTCAAAATGGAGTGGAAATGTCCCTTGGTCATGTAATACTCGTCGCCGATGGTGCCCGGATAGGTAATGGAGGTCCCAAATGCCAGGTCGCCATCATCTTGTGGCAACGGCAATTCGTAAAATTCATAAATGAGCTGATCATCGGCTGCCAGTATTTTTTCTGCTTCGGCCGTATCGTAAAAGATGTTCTTTACGTCAGACAGATGTCTTTTAGATGATTCCCGCTCCGGGCACAGACCGTTTTCAAGACTAAAAATCAGGTTAAAGGATGCATTGCCGAGAGTCATAATCATTATCCCCCTGTCTGGGTCAAAAAACTATTGACAAATAGAAACTCGAAGTGTAGTGCAAAGTTGATTAAGTTGTACGGACAACCTAACATCATTACTGCTTTTTTACCACGGCTATTTTATTTGTCAAATATTTTTGCAATTCATGGGAAAAATTATAAAATATTGGCCGGATATTCAATTTAATTTCAAAACTTTCTGTCTACTTTTTTACCGACGACTGATCTTGCACACTTGTCGTTAGGCTGCACTTTCAGCAATAACTGTTACCTGAATCTCTGAACCGGGAGGGAATTTAAAATGAAAGTCGATGAATGGGGCTACACCAATCCTGTGGTTTCTTATTTATACGGTAAACCGCCGCTGGTCTGGAAAGATATGCGAGTCCAGTTGGTGGTCTACGAGACCGACATCGAAAACGTGCGGCGCGTCATTCCGGAACCCCTGGAGGCCCGCACCAACATTGTCATTGCCTGGATTTCGGAATTTGAACTCGGCACCACCCAGGGCGGCTTCAAAGAAGCGGCCATTTACGTTCAGGTCGAACACGACGGCGTTCAAGGCGACTATGAACCATTTTTGTACGTCAACTCGCATTTGCCGCTTACCGGCGGCCGCGAGATTTGGGGCTACCAGAAGAAAATGGCCGAAATCGGATTACACCATGAATATGAAGCCATCCGCGGACAGGTCGACCGGCTGGGCCACCAGATCATGAAAATGCTGGTCGTGCCGGAAGATCAAACCACTATGGATGAAGTGCCCTGGAGTGAAAACGGTGTTTATTCCCTGAAATATATTCCCGCTGCCGAAGAGGGCGAACCGCCCCTGCGACAGCTGATTCTGACGCCCGGCGAATTTACGGCCCAGGAAGGCAAATTATTTGGCGGGCGGGCTTCCATCACGTATGAACGTTCGGAGATCGATCCAACCTATCTGCTCGAACCCAAACGCATTATCAAAGGATTTTTCGGTCAGGGAGATTTGTACTTGCCCTTGGGTAAAATTGTGCACCGATATTAATCCGCCCTGATAAATACTTATTTAGGGGATAAAAATGAGTGAGGTCAGACTCGTCATCGATGGTAAAGAATTAAGCGCTCAGGAAAACATGACCATTCTTGAGGCTGCCCGGCAGATTGGCATCGAGATACCGACGCTGTGTCACAGCCCGGATTTAATTCCGTCTGGCAACTGCCGGGTCTGCGTGGTCGAGCTGAAGGGGTCCCGCACCCTGGTGGGATCCTGCCACACGCCGGTTGCCAATGGGATGGTCATTCGAACTCAAACGCCCCAGGTATTGTCGGTGCGCCGGGCCACCATCGAGCTTTTAATGGCCGGCCACACCGGGGAATGCGTGACGGATGAGGATACCCACGCGTGCGATTTGCGGCATCTGGCCGACCAGCTGGAAGGCGGCGCGCCCCGATTTTTAATGCGAAAGCCCCGCTGGTACCCGATCGAAGAATACAATCCCTACGTCCGCCGGGATATGTCCCAGTGCGTTTTGTGCCGCAAGTGCATCGGGGCCTGCCGCGAAATCGCCGGGAAAAATATTTACGGTATTGCCTATCGCGGCTTCGCCGCCAAGGTCGTGGTGGATTTTGATGATGCCCTGACCACGGAAACCTGCAAGGACTGCGGCATCTGTATAGACTATTGTCCGACCGGTGCCCTGAGCAAACCGCCAACCAGGGGTCAAGAAAAATGAATACGGCACAGGAGCCAGATTCCAGCATGGACCGCAGGCGCGAAAACCTGCTGGGTAAGCTGAAAGAAGCCCAGCAGCAGAATGGGTACGTGTCCAAAGAGATCATCACTGAAGCGGCACAGGCATTTGGTCTGCCGGTCAGTGAAGTTTACGGCATCACGACTTTTTATTCATTTCTTTCGACGCGGCCCCTGGGAAAATATGTCATTCGCATCTGCAGGAGCATACCCTGTGACATGCAAAACGCGGAGATGATCATGGACAGTGTCGCCGGAGAAATTGGAATCGGGCCGGGTCAGACCACGGCCGATGGAAAATTTTCCTTTGAACTGACCAACTGCATCGGCGCCTGCGACCTGGCACCGGCCATGCTGGTCGACCACGAGCTCTACGGCCATCTGACACCGGATAAAATCACTGAGATTCTCAGGGCCTGTAAAACGTGACCAGAAACAGATTATGGTTCTATTTTGTCACATTATCAGATCAATACATTTTATCCGAATTTCAAGAGGTTGTAACATTGATTGACTAAATGAGCTAAAATTGTGGTGTTTTTATCAATTTCATAAAAAAGATAGAGCACAGCGATTCCTCAATTTTAGGCATTTTAGGTCACTTTAGGCATTCATTCAGATTGGGGAGGACCAACCGTGCCGGAAAAACGGATACTCTCGAAAAACTGCGGCCAGATCGACCCCCAGAATATCGACACCTACCTGGCGGCGGGAGGATTTAACGCCTGGCAAAAAGCGTTAAATGAGATGACGCCGGCGCAGGTGGTGGACGAGGTTAAGGTGTCGAAGCTCAGAGGGCGCGGCGGCGCCGGCTTTCCCTGCGGGTTGAAGTGGGAGCTGACCGCCAAAGAAAAAGCGGACGAGAAATTTTTAATCTGCAATGCCGATGAGGGGGAAGTCGGGGCCTTCAAAGACCGCTATCTGTTGCAAAACGACCCCTTTGTCCTGGTGGAAGGGATCGCCATTGCCGCCCATGCGATCGGCGCCCAAAAATGCTATATCTACCTGCGCCAGGAGTACCATTACCTGCTTGACTGCCTGAACAACGCGCTGGACCAGGCCCGCCAAAGGGGGTTTTTGGAAAACCTTCAGATCGATGTTCACGAAGGTGCCGGCGCCTACATTTGCGGCGAAGAATCGGCCCTGATGGATTCCATTGAGGGCAAACGCGGCGAGGCGCGCTATCGGCCGCCGTTTCCACCGTCCAAAGGACTCTGGGGCCAGCCGACCATCATCAACAATGTCGAGACCCTGGCCAATATTCCCCACATCATTTTAAACGGTTCCCAGTGGTATCAGGGCCTGGGAACCGCAGAAAGCAAAGGCACCAAGCTATTTTCCGTGAGCGGGGATGTCGCCCGGCCCGGGGTCTACGAGATGGTACTGGGCAGTTCGCTGGAAGAACTCGTTGTCGACATCTGCGGGGCCGAGCGCATCAAGATGGTGCAGGTCGGCGGTTCAACCGGAGGCGTGATCCCGGGCTCGATGATCTCGACGCCGCTGGCCTATGAAACGGTTTTAGGCTCGGGGGCGGTCATGGTGTTTGATGAGAGTCGCCAGGTGCTGGATTTCGTACACCGCACGATGGTGTTTCTGGCTGATGAATCCTGCGGAAAATGCACCCCTTGCCGCGAAGGAACCGAAGCCATGCTGGAAATTCTGGGCCGGCTGGCCCACGGCGACGGCAGGCAGGAGGACATGCAGGCCCTGGACGAGCTGTCCGAAACCATGATGCTGGCTTCCCTGTGCGGTCTGGGACAGGCGGCCGCCGTACCGGTTCTGGACACGCTGAAATACTTTCGCGATGAATATGAAACCCGCATTCAACAGTCGGTTTTTTTAAGGAGCATGCGCGGAAGGTTATAACTCCCTGTTTTTATAGGCCCTATAAGTCTTATAGGTCCTATTCGGTACACCCGAGGAGGAAGTATCGTGAGCAATGAGACCAGTGAAGCATCCAGGGGCGTTTGTCCCTATTGTTCAGCGGCCTTTGACACCTTTGACGATCTCAAAGCCCATGTCGTCGCGGTCCATCAGACGGACCCGCTGCCCAAACCGGACGGGCTGATTCAATTGACGGTCAATGGCCAGGCCCATGAGCTTATGGTGGCCCCGGAATGGACCCTCTACCAGGTCATTCATGACCGGCTCGGACTAACCGGCGTTAAGATGTTCTGCGACCGCGGTGCCTGCGGCTCCTGTACGGTCATCATAGGGGGACGGCCCATTTTGTCGTGCATGACCCTGGCCATCGAGTGCGACGGCAAAACCATTGAAACCGCGGAAGGCATTGCCGAAGCCGGCCATCCGCTGGTTGAAAGCTACATCAAACACCACACGATGCAGTGCGGGTACTGCACACCGGGATTTATCACCACCGCCAAAGCGCTGCTGGACAAAAACCCCGATCCCACGGTGCAGGAAACCATGGAAGCCCTGGGGGGCAATCTGTGCCGCTGCGGCACCTATCCCCAGCACCCGGTCGCGGTGCGGCAGGCGGCCAGGATTCTTAAAGAGGATCAGTCAAAATGACGAAAATACCGGGTCCTTACAAAACCATCAAGTCCGAAGGAATTTACCGAATCGGGGCCGACAAGCCCACGGTCGAGTTCAAGGAAATCGGCAAACGCGGCGTGCGCCGTTATGACGGTTATGAAAAAGCCAGCGGCAAGGCGCTGTACACCCGGGATATCCTGCTGCCGGGCATGCTGTATGCCAAGGTTTTGCACTCCCCCTATGCCCGCGCCAAAATCACCGGATTGGATACGAGCCGGGCCGAGGCGCTGCCGGGGGTTCGAGCGGTGCTCCGATTTGACGACCCGCAGATCGCCGGGCGACAGCTGAACGGAAGCATTGTCGGCTCCACCCGCATGTCGCCGGAATCAGCCGGCTGGGCCATGCTGCCGGAAAAAACCATCCTGGGCGACCAGGCCATTTTTGAAGGCCAGATGGTCGGCCTTGCCGTTTGTGCCGACACCGAACAAATCGCCGCCGATGCCTTGAAACTCGTAAAAATCGAGTGGCAGGAACAGGCCTTCATCCTGGATCAGGAAGAAGCGCTGAAACCGGAGGCCCCGCATCTGATCCCGGGGGCTGACAGCAACCAGATTGCCGATCCCGATCGCGAGCTGACCACAGAAGGCGATGTTGCCAAAGGCTTTGCAGAAGCCGATCAGATTGTCGAGTTCAGCGCCCGGCGCGATGCCCACCTGTGGGCCGGCGCCGAATTGCCCTGTGTAATTGCGCGCTGGAGCGGGGACAAGCTGGAAATGTGGCTGCACGAACAACAGCCTTACATGAGCAAGTTGATGCTGCACGAACAGCTCGATATTCCCATGAACAAGATCCACAGCTATTCGCTTTACCAGGGCTGCTCCTTTGGTGAACGCTGCAATCCCTCCAACTGGCATCAGAACGGCATTAACGTCCTGGCGGTGCTGCTGGCCAAAAAAACCGGCAAACCGGTCAAGCTGGTGCTCGACCGGGCCGAAACGTTTTACGGCGAATCCGGCGACGTGATGGCCAGTCAATTCAAGGTCGGGGTCAAACAGGATGGCACCATAACGGCCGTTGAGATGAAAAACGTATTTGCCAACTACATGTGCACCACCGGGGTCGAGCATCTGATCGACAATACCCGTATTCCCCATCTTAAATGCGAGGGCATCACGGCCAACGTCAACAAGCCGCCGGCCTGGTGGGCCCGCTGCGAGCAGCTGCCCAATGTCTTTTGTCAGACCCTGGTTTTCGACCACGTCGCCGCGGCACTGGGACTGGACCCCACCGAAGTCGCCCTGATCAACGATGGCTGCGAAGGCCGCGATACCACCTACCTGGACGCCTACAAGCGGGAACACGGGTTTCCCGATCGGGACAGTCTCAAGGAGTGCATCGAGGCCGGTAAAAAAGCGATCGACTGGGATCAAAAATGGCACCCGCCCGGAACCCGGCAGCTGCCCAATGGGCGCCTGCACGGCATGGCATTTACCTGGAGCCACGACTGGGACGACACCCGGGGCACCGGGTCGGCGGCGGTCATGTTCCAGAACGACGGGTCGGTCAGCATCATCGCCCAGCATTCCGATGTCGGCGTGAATCCCTGGTCGACTTACATACAGATCGTGGCCGACGAACTGGGCGTGCGCTACGAAGATATCGAGATTAATCCCTTTGATCTGAACGTCGGGTTTGCCCTGATGTCGCCGGACGGCTCCTGCAATTTAGGCAGCAACGGCTATGTGGTCAAAAAGGCCGCTCAAAAGGCCCGTCGCATGCTGCTGGATTGCGCGGCCGAAAAATTCGAGCTGCCGGCCGAAGCCCTGGATGTCAAAGAGGGCGTAGTTTTTGAAAAAGCCAACCCGCAAAACAGCAAGCCGATTAAAGACGTCGTCGTGATGGCGGTACCCATGCTCAACGCGGTAACGATCTGGACGGAGCCGCCCGTAATGGACTGGGCCTGGCACACCCAGGGACTTTGGGGTCAGGCCCTTGAAACCGGCAGGCCGCGGATGTGCCGGCAGGCCAACTTCATCGAGGTCGAGGTGGACCCCGAAACCGGCGAAGTGTTTGTCACCAATATCGTCAACGTCAATGATGTCGGCAAGGCCATCTCACCGGAAACCGTTGAAGGCCAGATGTACGGGGGAACCTATATGGGCCTGGGACGGGCCCTGACTGAAGAGATGGTCTGGGATCCGAACACGGGTGTGCTGCTCAACCGCAATCTGCTCGACTACAAGTATGCCACCATGCTGGACTACCCGGCGGCCGAATGCATCTACCTCGAAACCGAACTGGGGCACGGTCCGTACGGATCCACCGGCATCGGTGAAAACACCGCCACACTGATTCCGGCGCTGCTCGGTCCGGCGGTTTACAATGCCATCGGCCGGCGGATCGATGATTTCCCGCTTACACCGGATAAGGTTCTGAAAGCGTTGGGGAACACAGGGGAGCAGGGAAGTTCGCTTGGCTCATCCGCCGCAGGCGGAGAATAATGGAATACTGGAGTTATGGAATGATGGGTTTAAAGAAAAAACCAAAGCCCATGTTTTTGCAGTGATTCACCAAGGGTTGATGGAGTATTTATAGGGATAAGGCAGATAATGGATCCTAACGGACATCATCAAATACAGTCGATTCAATATTTCTTGTAGGATGGTCCGGTTTCCGTTTTCATACCCAATATTCCCTGGCCCAGACCGATTCACCTAAACCTGGTCTTAAAAGCTTTGTTGTATGAATATTACTAATTCACGGCAAATGTTAAACAAGTCGCACCAGGGCGGGCCAACATTCCACTATTCCATCATTCCATACGGCTCATCAAAGAAATAGCCGCAGATACACTGTGAATTAAACATTTGTTGGAAATCCGATCCATTTGGAGAGATATCTATGAGGACATTCGCCCATTTCAATGCGCGCACGGTGGATGAGGCTGTTTCGATCTTAAAGCGCTATGGCGATCGGGCGCAGGTTATTGCCGGCGGAACGGATTTGCTGGGCAAAATGAAAGATGAAATTTTGCCCGGATATCCCGAGGCGATCGTCAATCTCAAGTCGATCGCCGGTTTGGACTTTATCCGGGAAGACAGCGACGGCCTCAAAATCGGCGCGCTGACGCGGCTCGAAGACATTGCCGCCCATCCGGCAGTACGCCAACGCTACCCGGCCCTGGCCGAGGCTGCCGGCCGGGCCGCTTCACCGCACTTAAGGGAGATGGGCACCCTGGGCGGCAATGTCTGCCAGGACATCCGCTGCTGGTACTACCGGCACCCTCACAACCGATTTCCCTGCCTGCGCAAAGGCGGCGGACGCTGCTATGCCATGGAGGGTGAGAACCGCTACCACTCGATATTCGGCGGCACGGTGCAGGACGGCTGCTATGCCGTACACCCCAGCGATACAGCCCCGGCCCTCATCGCCCTGGGTGGCCGGCTGAACACCTCCAAGCGCACCCTGGGTACGGAGGATCTGTTTGACATTAAAGTCAACGGAACCACTGTGCTGGATTCCGATGAAATCGTGATCGATTTTGAAATACCGCGCCCGTCGGAAAGCTCTGGCAGCGCCTTCGTCAAGTTTGCTTTGCGAAAAACCATCGACTTTCCCATTGTAAACTGTGCGGTGCTGATCAGCACTAAAGACGACCGCGTGACGGAAGCGAAAATCTGTCTCAACGCGGTCTACGTCAGCCCTTACCGGGCCGTACAGGCCGAGGAGTGCATGCTCGGCCAACCCATCAATGACACCACGGCCGATGCCGCCGGGCAAGCCGCCGTGTCGGATGCCGTACCGCTTGAACACAACGGCTATATGGTCCAAATCGCTAAAACCATGGTTAAAAGAGCGATACTGGGGTGCTCGCAGGCGTCAAATTAATGGCTAATTTAAACGGTGTTGGAGAAAATTCGAAAAGAGTAAAATTCCAAAACTCAAGCACCAAATTACAAATAAATCTCAAATTCAAATACTCAATGACCAAAACATTCTCCCAAAATGGCTTTCATCAATTATCAAATCCTGGTTCGGCGGTGATAGTGATATTGGCAGAGCTGAAGGCCGATCTCTTGTTTTGAATTTTGGTCATTGGAGTTTATTTGAGATTTGCTTTTTGGTGCTTGGAATTTTTATGATTTTCTTCAAATCGACCTATTGCATGCTTAAACATGGGAGCCCTCTTCTGGCTTGCAGGAATTGATACTATGCCAGTTCGTATTCAGCTGAGTCATATTTTGCGCAAGTATGCTCCGGGCTATAACCATGACACCGGCATTTTGCTGGAAGACGCAGCCGGCTGGTCTGTGCGTCAAATCATCGAGCGCCTGGCAATCCCGCCGGGGGAAGTCGTGACCATCATCGTCAACTCCTATCCGGCAGCCCTGTCAAGCACGGTGCAGGACGGAGATTCAGTGACGCTGACCAAGGTCATCGGCGGCGGCTGATCCCAGAAAACCATAAAAAAATGAGCTAAAATTTGAAATGACTGAAATGAACTAAAATTTTGGCATCTTACCATCATTTAAAAATAGATAAAGCGCAGCTTTGCCTTAATTTTAGGCATTTTAGGCAATTTAGGTCACTTTAGACATTTGTTTGTTAGAATCTTAAATGGAAAGTTTTTGCATTTTTGAAAAAAAATTTTCTCGCAAAGCCGCAAAGCGCGCAAAGGTAAAGCATTAATTAATTCTTGGCGTCTTTGCGTGAGACCTTTTCGGTTCCGGTATATCCGGGTTAGGAGGTGAAAATGGATTTAGGAATTAAAGGCAAAGTGGCCCTGATCTCGGGGGGCAATCGGGGTATCGGCAAGGCAACCGCCCTGGAAATGGCCAAAGAGGGCGTCAATATCGCCATCACGGGCCGCGACGAAACTGACCTGACCGCTGCCGCAGAAGAAATCCGGGCCCAGGGAGTCGAGGCGCTCAGTCTGAAGGCAGACATGGAAGTCGCCGCGGAGGTCGAGAATGTCATAGCCAAAACCTGCGAGACTTTCGGCCGCATCGACATTTTGTTCAACAACGCCGGCCACTCCCATCCCACCACCCCCATCGAAGCCACCGATGAAGAGTGGGCCTCACAGCTGAACATCCACCTGATGGCCTGCGTGCGGACCTGCCGCCTGATCATACCGAAAATGATCGAGCAGAAATGGGGCCGCATTATCAACATGAGCTCCATGTACGGAATCGCACCGGGAACCGGGGTGCCGGACTACAATGCCGCCAAAGCTGCGGTGATTAACTACACCCGCTCGATTGCCCTTTACTACTCCAAAGACGGCATCTGTGCCACGGCCATCTGCCCCGGCCTGATCCACACCGAAATATGGGACAAATTTGCCGACAATGTCGCAGCCGAGCTGGGCAAAACCCGGCAGGATATTTTAGACTCCGCCGCGGACCAGGCCAGCGCCATCAAGCGTTATGCCAGACCGGATGAAGTCGGCAAAGTCGTGACATTTCTGGCCTCGGAATGTGCCAGTTACATGACCGGCTGCACCGTCCAGGTCGACGGGGGGGCATTGGCCGGAATTGAAATCAGCTTCTAACCCTCAGTAGAATTAGGCAACCTTATAAAGTACCATTTGGGGGCTAAAGTACCGGAGAGTACTGGGTTCCGGAAAATTTTATCTGCGTTATGGCCGGCCTGTTTATTTGGCAACCGTAACATTGTTTCACAAACATCAAATCGGAAAAGGAGGTTGAGTATGAAAGCAAGAAGTTTGGTGGTAGCAGTGGCTTTGGCTTTCGTCGCTGGCTTCGCGCTGAATGCGGCGGCGGAAGAACACTTCAGTCTGGACGACATCCCGCAAATCAAAAACAAAACCCCAATCCATGTACCGCTGGAAGCCGGGGGCGGATCGGACCTGATTTTTCCCTTTCTGCAAAAATTCTCCGAAAAAACCGGCATCAAGGTGACTAAAGAGTCGCATGTGTTTGCCTCGCTGTACTCCAAAGAAATCGTGGAGCTCCAGGGCAAAACCGGTGCCTATGACCTGGTGGTCACCGAGACATCCTGGACCAACGAATGGGAAGATTATCTGTACCCGCTGGAAGACCTGGCGGAAAAATACGATCCCAAGGGCGTGGCCGGCCTCAGGGCCGATCTAGCAGGTCATGATCCCGGCCTGTTGCGGATGTGCTCCAATTCCGCCGGCAAATTGCTGGGCCTGCCCTACTACAACTACACCATGATGACCATCTACCGGGCGGATGTATTGGAAGATCCAACGGAAAAAGTCGCATTCAAGAAAAAATACGGCTATGAACTGGCGCCGGTCAAAAGCTGGCAAGACGTGCGCAACCATGCTGAATTTTTTACCCGCAAAAAGGGTGAAATGCTAAAAGGCGTAGCATTGAAAGAAGATCTCTACGGTGTATCCCTGATGGCCGGCCGCTTCCCGCATGTCCAGGACGAATTGGGCACCATGATCTGGGGTGAAGGTGCACATTGGGCTTCACCGGTTCGAGATGCCGGCGGGAAGCTGACAGGCTTTCAGATCACGGAAAACGACAAAAAAGTCCAGAAATGGGCTTTCGGGTACTATCAGGACCTGATGCAGTTTGCGCCTCCGGGTAGTGAAAACGCATTCTGGGACCAGGCCACGGCCTCCTTCGTGGCCGGCAAAACCGTGCTGGTCCCGATCATGTATTCCGGCTTGTGGAACTGGTCGGCGTCGACTGAAAAGGAAATTCCCGGCGCCAAGGTCGCTGCTCAACCGGTTCCAAAGGGTCGCCCCTACACCGGTGCCTTTCATTTTGCCCCCAGCAAGGACAGCAAGAATCCCGAGGCAGCCTATTGGCTGCTGAGATACATCGCTTCCTACGGCGCTCAGCTGGAGATGGCCAAGACCGGATGGGTCAGTGCCCGCCGCGATTCCATCATGGCAACGGACTACAAGAATCCGGAGACGTACGCCCAGTTAGGGTGGATCCCCACCATTGTCAAGACCTGGGATGCGCAAGCACCGGATGTGGATAGCTACCTGCATTTCAACAGTGCCGCCTTTGGTAAGCTTTATGAGGTGATGACCATCGTCGGCCATGAGAATGCAATTAAGAAAAGAACGCCGCAAGGCTCCGTCGAAGAGTGGGGCAAGAAGTTTGGCCGAATCCAGAAAAAATTCGGTAAATTGCCGGTAGTCAAGTAAGGCCGTCTGCGGTGCCATGGGGGGAGACGCCGTTTCCGTCCATGGCACTGCGGCTAACTTGGAAAGCTGGAATATTGGAGTATTGGAGTATTGAAAAAAATGAGCCGGGCATTTTGGGATAGTCATAATGAATTGCGCGTTCCAACCTGGATTTATTTTTAAACAATCTCTTTCGCTGAGCAAATAATCAATACTGCTATATTGTTAAATTAAGGTGGATTTTAACTCGGTCGAAGAATGCCCAACACTCCAATACTCCATTACTCCAACACTCCGAAACTATTTGATTGGAATAAAACATCTTAATTCTATTTTTCACAATGGGGTAGTAATCCGATGTCAGACATATCAGTTGCAGCGAACAGCGCTGCCACAAGCAAATTTTCGCAAATTATGGGCAGTGAAAAGTACGTTAAATGGATTTGCGTTTTCCCGCTATTGACGCTGTTGGCGATTTTCATGCTTTATCCGACATTTTATTGTCTGATCTTGTCTTTTACCGATTATGTTCTCAAAGGGCCGCCGGAATTCATCGGGCTCGAAAATTATCGTGATCTTCTCCACGACAGCGACTTCTGGCAGGCGCTGGGTCGTACCTTTTATATCCTGATCATTTGTATCATCGTCGAGCTAACCCTTGGAATGACGTTTGCGCTGATGCTCAACCGAACCTTCAAGGGCCAGAACATCGTCAGGGGATTGTGCTTCTTACCGCTGCTGATATCCCCCCTGGCCATGTCGCTGATGTGGAACTACATGCTGCACGTCCAGTTCGGGATCATCAATCAATTCCTTGACTGGTTTGGGCTCGGGCGGCATGAATGGTTTTCGAGCCAGGCATTTGCGATCTACACCATCATGTTCATCTCTATCTGGCAATGGACGCCTTTTTCCATCTTTATCCTGCTGGCCGGCTTGCGGGGCATGCCCAAAGATCAATTCGAGGCGGCCAATGTCGACGGCGCCAGCCCTTACTTCACATTCCGCAAATTAACGCTGCCGATGTTAAAACCCCTGATCATTATTATTATTCTGCTGCGGACCATGTGGTTGATCCGAATTTTCGATCCGCTTTACGGCACCACCCGGGGGGGCATGAATACCGAAATCTTGGACTGGATGGTGTACCGGATAGCATTTGTTTTCTTTGACGTGGGCCGCGGTTCCGCGATGGCCTTGTTTTCGCTCTACCTGACCATCATCATCTGTGCCATTATGTACCGGCAGTTGATTAAAGCCATGGATTCGACCGCTTAACCCGCAACACTGCTGATAGCGGGACTAAAGTTAACGATGTCCGCTGAATCAAAAACCGCCCGCCGAAATAACATGCGGTTGAGGCCAACCTATCGAGGAGGAGCACGGCTGTGAAAAAAGCGCTCTTTTATCTAGTAATTGCAATTATGCTGTTCGGATTTCTGTTTCCCATATTCTGGGTGTATGTAACCTCATTCAAAGCACCGGAGGATATCTTTAAACCGGAAAAACTGATCTTCAAACCAACGCTCTACAATTATAACTATATTACCAACATCAGGCCGTCATTCGGGGAATTAGCGAATTCGGCCATTGTCAGTTTCGCCAGCACCTTCCTGGTCATGCTGGTGTCGATGCCCGCAGCTTACAGCTTTGCCCGGTTCAATACCGGCAAGGGGCATTTGCTGTTCACCACTATTTCGACACGTATGTTTCCGGGGGTGGTGGCCGCCCTGCCCTTCTTTTTCGCTTTCAGGAACCTGGGTCTGCTGGACACCCACCTGGGGCTGGTGCTGTTGTATTTGTATTTCAACATGTCTTTTGCGACCTTTCTGCTGTTCGGCTTTTTCCGGGAGATCCCGCAGGAAGTCGAACATGCGGCCATGGTGGACGGCTACAGCCGGATAGAAATTTTGCGCAAAATTATTTTCCCGTTAATTAAACCCGGGGCAGCCATTACGACGGCTTTCTGTCTCATCTGGTCCTGGAACGAATTCTTTTTCGCTTTTCTGTTTACGCGACGCATTGCCCGCACGGTGTCCGTGGGGCTGGCGACCTTTTGGGGATCGGTTGAAATCCAGTGGGGTCCAATGTGTGCCCTGATGGGTATCGCCATCCTGCCGACCCTGGCGGCCGCCTGGTTTATGCAGCGCTATATTATCAGAGGGCTCACATTTGGTGCGGTCAAGGGGTAGGAGGTAAACAACAATGGTATTTGGCGATAAACTCTTTTGGGGTATCATGCTTTTCATCGGCGTTAACTTATTCTGGCTCGGTGTTTTGGAAGACTACATCCCTCTATGGCTTGCCCCCATAGTCGGAATAATCGGCACGTTGTCGGTCATCAAATTTGTACCGCCCCCCAAAGTTGAAGGAAGTCAAGACGAGGAGTAGCAGGATATGGCCGGAGTAAAATTAGAAAATGTCTTAATGAAGTACGGCGGGCTGGTCGCACTGAATCATATCAGCTTCGAGTGCCCGGAAGGTGAATTCCTAACGCTTTTAGGACCCTCGGGAGCCGGTAAAACCACCACCCTCGAATTAATTGCGGGCATCAAGCAGCAGTTGGAGGGGCACATATATATCGGCGATCGGCGGGTGGATGATCTGCCGCCCCATGAACGCGATGTGGCCATGGCCTTTGAAAATTACGCGCTTTACCCCCATTTTTCGGTGTTTGAAAATATAGCCTTTACCCTGCGCTCCCCCCGGCGCAAGGAAAAACTCTCCGAAGAACAGATCCGCGAGCGGGTCGATGAAATCACCACCCTTTTGGGTATCAATGAACTGCTGGACCGCAGACCGCAGCACCTCAGCGGCGGTCAGAAGCAGCGGGTATCTCTGGCACGGGCCATGATTCGCCGGCCGGATGTGTATCTACTGGATGAACCGATTGCCCATCTGGACGCCAAACTGAAAGTTACCGCCCGCAGCACACTCAAGCAGCTGGCCGCAAAACTGGGCACCACGATCATTTATGTGACTCACAATTACCGCGAAGCCCTGGGGCTTTCCGACCGGGTACTCGTCTTGCGCAAGGGCAATATCGAACAAATCGGCGACCCCCGGGAACTGTACCATCATCCCGCCACTGACTTTGTGGCCCGACTGATCGGAGATCCGCCGATCAACCTGGTCGATGGTAACGTTATGCGTGAAAACGGGCAGGTATTTTTCCAGGCCGGGCAGGATTTTCGGTTTCCGATCGCCTCGGATCAAGTGGAACAAATGGAAAAATTCCTCTGGCAGGAAGACGGGCAAGATATGGTGCGGCTGGGGGTTCGCCCTCAGAACGTCAACCTATCGAACGCGAAAATATCCGAGGCAGCCTTTCAGCTTCCGGTTTATGTAATGGTTCGGGAAGCCGAGAGCGCCATGATCGCCTTTGAGTTGAGCCAAACCTTTTTCCAGGTTCAAATGAATACAGCTGAACACTACCATGATGGTGACATGGTGTGGGCCGAAATCGATCAGAACCATCTTTTCTTTTTTCCAAAGACCGTCGAACTCAAGAAGTAGGAAGGGTAACATGAGCACTGTTGAAGCCAAAAATGTTTGGAAGATATATGAAGGCAAAGTGGAGGCCGTCAGAGATGCCAATTTCTTTTGCGATCAGGAGCAGTTTGTCGCCATTCTGGGGCCGTCGGGCTGTGGCAAGAGTTCGACGCTGCGTATGCTGGCGGGCTTGGAGGACATTACCAAAGGCGAAATTCTGTTCGACGGCAAGGTCGTGAATCAACTGTCCGCGCGCGAAAGAAATATCGCCCTGGCATTTGAGTCCTACGCCCTGTATTCACCCTTGACGATTTTTGATAACATTGCCTTCCCACTACAGGCAAGCGGCCTGGATAAGCAGGAAATTAAAAGAAAAGTTTATGAAATCGCGGAATTCCTCGAACTGAAAGATGTTTTGAAGCGCAAACCCGGCAAGTTGAGCGGCGGGCAGCAGCAGCGCGTGTCCCTGGCACGGGCCCTGGTGCGCGATCCTTCGGTACTGCTGCTGGATGAACCCCTGTCTCATATGGACCAGCGGGTTCGCACCATCATTCGTGCGCGGATTCGCAAAATACACGATGACATGTCCGCCACCACGATTTACGTAACCCATGACCAGGAAGAAGCAGTCGCCCTGGCCGATAAAATTATTGTCATGAATTTCGGCGAAATCCAGCAAGTCGGCAGCGCTGATGATTTGTGGCATTACCCGGCCAACCAGTTTGTGGCCGGATTTATCGGCGATCCGCCGATGAACTTTTTAACCGGCAAAATTGACTCTGAAAACAGCGTTGCCCTGTCAAACGGCGCTGACCCGGTCACCTGGAACATTACCGAAAATATTCCATCCTCCGCCATTAATTCTAGCGTTCAGGTGGGTATCCGTCCGGATAAAATCAGGATCGCGACCCAGGCTTCTGAATTCGGAATTAAATCCAGAGTGGAAGTGATTGAATTCCTGGGCGAATACCTAATCTTGACGCTAGACATCGATCATACCGAAATTAAGGTCATTGTATCGCCGGATTTGGCGGTCCGCGAACAGGATGATGTCTGGGTTTGGGGTGAACCTGACGACATCCATATTTTCGACGCCAAACACGGCAAGGCCTTAATTAAGTTCAAAGACGGCCATCGGCAGCCTTAGAAGATCGCCAACCATTGAGATGGGTATTGGAAAGGAATTCCGCCTATGTTTTCAGTCGCTGTTGTCGAACCCGACCGGGTTGAATTAGTTGAAATTCCGGATCCGCAGCCGGGTCCCTATGAGGCGGTCATCAAAACCGAGGTGGCTTACCTCTGCAACCGTACCGACCGCAAACTTATCGCCGGACATTTTCCGGGCGTCGAAACCTATCCGCTGCTTCTGGGCCATGAATCAGCCGGCATCGTTGATACCGTCGGCAGCAAGGTTCAGTCCTTCAAGCCGGGAGACCGGGTCATCGGCGGTCTGCTGCTGGAGCCCACGGACAGCGGGTATGCCAGCGGCTGGGGCGGGTTTTCAGAATACGTCCTGGTAAAAGACCACCAGGCGATGGTTGCCGACGGGGTGGCCGATGCCGAACACGGCTGGGATGAATTGTATCAAATTCAGCGGGTCGTCCCCGACAGTATATCCGCCGGCGCCGCCGGACTGTTATGCACCTGGCGCGAGGTGTATGCCGGGTTCAGTGATTTCCAGCTCAAGGCGGAAGACGATATCCTCATATTCGGCGCCGGGCCGGTGGGCGTGAGTTTTGTGAAATTTGCCCGGCTCCTGGGAATGAATTACATCGGCTGCGTCGATCCCCACGCCGCCAAAAGAGAAAAAGCTCTGGCCCTGGGGGCCGATGAGGTATTCGCCCCGCAGGACCCGCAACTTGCAAGCTTAGCCCAATTGCGTGCCAAACCGTTAGAGGCGGTGATCGATGCTGTCGGCAGCCAGGCGGTGATCAATGCCGGCCTGTCCTTGATCAAAACGGCCGGCTCAATGTGTGTCTACGGCGTTATCGACCAACCGGCCATTACCATCGAAAAACATCGCGGTCCCTTTAATTTCAACCTGTTTGTCCACCAGTGGCCGACGCGGGAGCAGGAGGCCGCGGCCCAGGAGCCGCTGTGCGACTGGATAAAGGCTCAACAACTGGATCACAGGGACTTTATTACGGCCGAATTTCCGCTGACGGATATTGCGGCTGCCCTGGAGCATGCCGCCTCCGGTCAGGCTCTGAAAATATTGCTAACGTATTACTAAGAAGTTCATACTTGTTTAGACATGAATTCACCGCCCGCTTCGGTCTTCGCTCTGCGAGCTACGCCCCGACACGTCGCTTGACGCAGGGATCCCAGTCCGCCGGTATTTTTGGAGGATCAACGGTAAACATAAAACAATTATTCTTTGCGCACTTTGCGGGACTGCAAAATCCGGGTTTCCAAGACAAAACAACTACTTTTTTTCAGGAGATTTAACTCATGAAATATACGGTCAATGTAGAAGAACAACAGCCGGATCTCGACCAGCGCTCCCTCAGGCACGTGGTCAAGGGGCGCGAAAGCGAAATTCTGCGCGACACTTATTATTTAATCGATCCGGAAAACTCGCCGTCAAAAAATTTAACCATGGGATACACGGTTATCTATCCCACCGGCAAGACGACCGGACATGCCCATGCCGATATGGAAGAGGTCTATTACATTCAGTCGGGCCAGGGCAAAATGGTCATCGGAGATAAAGAATTTCCGATTCAGGCCGGGGATGCGTTTTATGTGCCCTTCGGTGAATTTCATGTAACCTACAACACCGGTAATCAGCCGCTGGCGATGGTATGGGTAACCGGTAAAGATCCGGGCGCGGCCCAGTAGAGGATCCGGACCCATTGGTCCTGGCGTTGGTCGACTTCGCAGGGGTGGTATGGGTAATAGTGGTTACCAGTAGTGTTCAGGTGTTCCCGCTTGCATGGGGGTTGACCGCTGAGAGGCCAGATTGATCGAAAATAGAAAATAATGAACATCGAATGAATGTATTCTGCCTGTCGAGAGCTTTTGTGCCGAACAGTCAATTTAAAAAAGCCCGGGCGAAGCGAAATCTTCCTTCGAAATTCTGCGGTTCGATATTCGATATTCTGCGGTTCGCTGTTCATACCTTACCTATCCCAATAGACCCGGTTTTGAATTTTGAATAATAACATCAGGAGTATTAACTTATGGAACGTTTTTTAATGCTTATCAATGGCGACTGGGTGGATTCTGAAAGCCGCGAATACCTTGAGGTCGTCAATCCGGCGGACGAGGAGGTCTTCGCCGAGGTTCCGCGGGCAACTGAGAGTGAGGTCAATCAAGCCCTTGAAGCCGCCCGCGCCGCCTTCCCGGCCTGGGCCGGCCTGTCACCCTTTCAGCGCGCCGAATACCTCTGGCGGGCCGCGGATAACCTGAATCAACGCAAAGAAAAAATCGGGCGATTAATGACCCGCGAACAGGGCAAACCCCTGAAAGAGGCCATTGGCGAAATTGAAAAAGGCGTTGAAATGCTGCGCTACTACGCCGAGGAAGGCAAACGGGCATACGGCCGGATTGTGGCCAATGAAAATTCCTTGGATCAAAGCCTGATTGTCAAACAGCCCGTGGGCGTGGTGGCCGCGCTGTCGGCCTGGAATTATCCGGTTGAACTGACGGGCTGGAAAGCCGCCGCTGCCCTGGCCGCCGGGTGTACGATTGTGGCCAAGGCACCGTCTTTGACCCCGCTCTCGCCCTTGGAATACTGGCGCTGCCTGTTTGATGCCGGCATCCCCGCCGGTGTGATCAATGCCGTCACCGGGGCCGGGGCCACGGTCGGCCGCCAGCTCGTTAAAAGCCCCCTGTCCCAGAAAGTTGCCTTTACCGGCTCGTTAAAGGTCGGCCTGGACATCCAGGAACAGGCCAAAGACACGATCAAAAAGATTTCCCTGGAACTCGGCGGCCAGTGCCCGATGATTGTCAGCAATCACAGCGATCCGGCGGCGGCGGTTAAAGGTGCTGTCAGAAGGTCTTTTCGAAATATGGGCCAGATTTGTATCGCGATTAACCGCATCTACGTTCACGAAGATATTTACGAGGCCTTTCTGTCTGAATTTAAAAAAGAAACCCTTAAATTGACCATCGCCGATGGGCTTGAAAAACCGGACAGTGATCTGGGTCCGATGGCCAACCGGCAAGGCCTTGAAAAAACCAAACACCATATTGAAGATGCGCTGGCCAAAGGCGCACGCTTGATCTGTGGCGGCAAACGCCCGCCGGGCAATGATTATCAAAAAGGCTACTTCTTCGAGCCGACCATCGTGGCCGATACGACCCACGAAATGCTGATCATGACCGAAGAAACTTTCGGGCCGGCCGTGGGCGTGATGCCGTATGGCAGCCTGGACGAGGCCATCGAGCTGGCAAATGCCACGCCTTACGGGCTGGCGGCCTACGCCTGTACGAACGATCTGCATGAAATGCACAAATTATCGCAAACCCTGGAAGCCGGCAGCGTGGCCGTCAACAACGTCGACGCCGGCATCATGAATGTCGCCTACGGAGGCTGGAAACAAAGCGGGATCGGACATGAACACGGCCATGAGGGCCTGGCCGAATACCTGAATCTGAAGCACGTCCGCATCCGATACCGTGAACCATAATTAATCCGGATTAAAGGGAGATCCCATGCCTAAGCAATACGTGATCGGCATTGACATCGGAACTTCGGGGTGCAAGACCCTGATCATTGACGGCAACGGACAGGTGGTCGCCCGTGCCCTGGAAGAGTATCCCCTGTCGACCCCTCAGCCGGGGTGGTCCGAGCAGGATCCGGAGCACTGGTGGCAGGCCGTTAAATCCACGCTCAAGCAGTCGGTCGGAACCTTTGACCATGTCGCCGATATCAAGGCCATCGGCCTGAGCGGTCAGATGCACGGCCTGGTGGCGCTGGATAAAGATTGCCGCGTCCTGCGCCCGGCCATTTTATGGAATGATCAGCGCACCGGACCGCAGTGCCAGGAAATTCATGACCTGGCCGGAGGCGTCGAAGGGCTGTTAAAGCTGACCAACAACCGGATGCTTCCCGGTTATACCGGCGGTAAGATCATCTGGCTGCGGCAAAACGAACCTCAGCTTTACGAGAAACTGAATATCATTCTGAACCCGAAAGACTATATCCGCTATCGGCTGACCGGCGAGTTTGCCACAGAGGTGTCGGATGCGTCCGGCACCGGCCTGTTCAATGTCCGGCAGCGACAGTGGTCCCGGGAGCTTTTGGATCTGCTCGAGATACCAATGGATTGGCTTCCGCGCTGCTATGAATCTCCTGAAATCAGCGGGCAGTTGAGCGGCGAAGTGGCCGCCGACCTGGGACTGCCGGCCGGATTGGCGGTGGCGGGCGGCGGCGGCGATTCCGTGATTCAAACGACCGGCACCGGGCTGGTAGAACCCGGCATTCTCGGAACCACCATCGGTACGGCGGGTATCGTCGCCATGGCGCTGGATAAATGTTATGACAACCCGGACGGCAGGCTGCAGGTGTTTTGCAATAACACGCCGCACAGGTGGCACACCATGGGCGTCACCCTGGCGGCCGGCGGATCCCTGCGATGGATTCGCGACATGCTCGGCGGGGCCGAAAATGAGGTCGCCCGCTGGCTGGGAGAAGATGTTTACGAACTGTTCAGCCGGGAAGCGGCCGCGATCGAACCGGGTTCGGACGGGTTGTTGTTTATGCCCTACCTGATCGGTGAGCGCTGCCCTTACCCGGATCCCAATGCACGGGGCGGCTTCATCGGACTCACCTTGCGTCATGATCGCCGCAGTATTCTCAGAAGCGTTCTGGAGGGCGTGATTTTCAGCATGCGGGACGTCGCCCGGCTCATAACGGATATGGGGCTTCCGATCACCCAGATTCGAACCTCAGGCGGCGGTGCCCTCAGCGATCTGTGGCGTCAAATCCATGCCGACGTGTTCAATAGCGAAGTCATCACGGTCAGCGGCAGTGCCGAAGGCGGTGCCTACGGGGCGGCGCTGGTGGCCGGAACCGGTGTCGGTATGTGGTCCAGCGTCGAGGAAGCCGTGCAGGTGGTCAGGGCCGAAACCCACAACATGCCGATTGCCGAAAATTTCGAAATTTACAATAAACTATTTCCAATCTACCGCGAACTTTACGATGCGCTGAAAGTCAGTTTCGATAAAATCGCCGACATCTACGCCTGAAGGAGAACCATACATGTCTGATGTCATTTGCATGGGAGAGCTGCTGGTTGAGCATGTTTCGACGGCAAGCAATGTATCCCTGGTCCATTCACCGGGTTTCATTAAGGCGCCCGGCGGTGCGCCGGCCAATGTCGCGGTTGCGCTGCAGCGCCTCGGGCTGCAGGCCGGTTTTGTCGGCAAGGTTGGCGACGATCCGTTTGGTGTGTATTTACGGGAAAGTCTGGCGGACACGGGGGTGGATACGTCGTTTTTGTTTGTCGACAGGGAAGCCCGCACCACCGCCGTCTATGTCGCCGTATGGGATGACGGCCGCAAGGATTTGTGTTTTTACCGGAATCCCGGAGCGGACATGATGTTAACGGCCGAAGAAATTAGCGACCCCATTTTTGACGGGGCGCGCTGTTTCCACTTCGGCTCGATATCTTTTATTGATGAGCCCTCAGCGTCGGCCCAGAGAAAAGCGCTTCAAATGGCGCGGGACAAGGGCCTGATGATTTCATACGATCCCAATTATCGGCCGACCCTCTGGCCCGACGAGAAAACAGCCGCAAAAGTCATTCAGGATTATTTTCAGTATTGCCACCTGGCCAAGATCAGTGAGGAAGAATGGCAGGTTGCAACGGGCTATCAGGACCTCGAGGACGGTATTCAGGCTGTCATGGCCAAAGGCGTCGAGTTGCTGGTCATCAGCCGGGGAGAAAACGGTGCCATTGCCACCAATGGGAATTACCGCATCGAATTAGCCGGATTAGAAGTCGATGTGGTAGAAACCACCGGTGCCGGGGATGGTTTCCTGGGCGCCATCATCACGGAGTTGTTACCCGCAAGGGAGAAAGCAGGTTCTCTGGCAGCGATCGGTGAAGATCAAGTCCGAGATGCCTTAAAAACGGCGAATGCCGTTGGTGCCCTGACGTGCAAAAAGCCGGGGGCTATTCCGGCCCTGCCGACGCGGGCCGAGACCGACGATTTTATCAGCAAACTGTAAACGATTACATTAAAAAAAGTAGTACTAATAAATCGATCCGAGTTTGATAAATTACATAGGGAACCCATCAAATGCAGTATTCAACGAAGGAGCCAACAATGGCAACGGTGTCGATGTTGTCTTTGATACCGTCGGCGGTGACGTATTCGGCCGCAACTTCGACGCACTGAAAGTCTACGGCCGCGCAGTCTGTATCGTGGAGCGCGAGGCACCTTACCCGCTGCTGGGGGCCTGGTTTAAAAATGCCACCATCCACACCCTGTTTATGGAACGTAACCGTGAACGCCTGGATCAATTGGCAAACCTTGTCAGTGATGGCAGGCTTAAACCCGTCGTGGGAAAGACCCTGCCCCTGGCCGATGCCGCCCGGGCCCACGAGATGGTCGAAGAAGGTCATGTTGGCGGCAAGGTGGTGCTGGCTGTAAGTGATTGAAGATTTTCGATTGAAGATTGAATAATTTAGGAAATTGAATATGTATCTATCATTGGCAGATTTTAAAAAGCGCGTGGAATTCAGTTTGTGTCAACAGTATGCCACGGAAGATGATGTGCGAGCTTTCTGCGAGCGGGCCCTGAGTGTCGGCGTGGGGGTGGCGTGCGTCAATCCCGTCAATGTCCCGTTGACTGTCAAGCTGTTGGAGGGCCGGGGTATAGAAATCAGCGTCAACGTGGGATTTCCCTTCGGGTCTCACCTGCCCGCGGTAAAAGTTCTGGAGACCCGCCATGGTGTCGAGGCCGGAGCCACCCAAATCGACATGGTCATCAATGTCGGCGCTTTAAAATCAAAAAAAGACACCCTGGTCTTTGAAGATATCCAGGGCGTGGTTGCAGCGGCCCGGGGCCGACCCGTCAAAACCATCATCGAAACCTGGGTTTTGAACGAGGAGGAAAAAGACCGCGCCTGCCGGATTGCGGAAAAGGCCGGGGCCGCCCTGGTTAAAACGACCACCGGTGTTTTAACCCAGTACATCCGGGCAGTCAATTCCGATCCCGCAGGAGCCACAGTGGCGGATATGCAGTTGATGCGCCGGGCCTTAAGCCCGGCCGTAAAAATCAAAGCTTCCGGCGGAATCTACACCCTGGCCTTTGCGCTGGAGTTGATCAGGGCCGGCGCCGACCAGCTTGGCATGAGCCGCGGAGAGCAAATTATCCGCGAGTTTGAGCAAATCTACGGAGACGGTGGGGAATTGAGCATTGAAGATTGAAGATTTAAGATTGGATATTTAAGGTATTCTTTAGATTTCAAAAAGGACGGAGCAAAGCGCCGCCCGCTCCGTCAGCGGATCAATTTACAATTCCGGCTTGTCCGGGTTAGGGATATAAGGGAGGAAAAAAATTGGCTCTAAAAAACAAATCTGGGGAAGCGTTTATCATCGGGGTGGACAGCGGGACCTCGTCCACGCGTGCCATCCTTTTTGATGAAACCGGCAAGGCCCTGGCTGAAGGGCGCCAGGCTTACGATGTTCTGCGGCCGCAGCCGGGTTGGGTCGAGCAAAAGGCCCAGTGGTGGTGGGAGGCGCTGGTCGGCGCCATCCGCAATCTGCTGGCCGAAAGTCCGGTTGAACCTGGACAAATCCAAAGTATGGCCATTACCCATCAGCGGATAACCGCAGTTCCTGTGGACAAATCATTGGTTCCGCTGCGCAATGCCATCTTATGGAATGATATACGCTGCAGCGAACAAAATGAATGGGCCCTCAAAAAAGTCGGACGCCGGCGAATCTACCAGCGAACCGGCTACAATCCCGGAATATGGACCGTATACAAGGCCATCTGGCTGCGGGACAAGGAACCGGATGTCTATCGCGACATGCACAAATTCCTTCTTGTTCAGGATTATTTAACACAGCGGCTGACCGGTGAACTGGTCACCACTTCGAGTGCAGCCGTCATGACCGGCTGCCTGGACGTGGCTGACCGGCATTGCTGGGCTGAAGATATCCTGCAGGAATTTGAAGTAAGGCCTTCCATCTGGGTGGAAAAGGTTCTGGCCGGCGGGCAGGTTGCCGGGACGATTTCCAAACAAGCTGCTCTTGAAACCGGGCTGCCCGCGGGATTGCCGATCATCACGGCCGCCGGAGATCAACCCTGCGGGGTTGTCGGGGTGGGGGTCACAAGGCCCTCGATGCTTGGAGTCAACGGCGGCACCTCGTGCTCGATGGAGACCTGCACCGAACAGCTGCCGCTGGACCCGGATGCCAACTATTTTATCGAGATCAGCCCCATGGGAACCTATTTCCCGGAAAATTCCATCTACAGCGGCGGATCGTCCCTGATGAACTGGCTCAAGGAAACCTTTACGCTGAAAACGGACGATCAGGGCGACCATGACTGGGAGGCGTTTTACAATTTGGCCGCGGGCGCCCCACCGGGCAATTGGGGGTTGACCCTGATTCCGTATTTTTCCGGAGCCACGGCACCCTACTGGGACCTCGATGCCCGGGGGGTCATGTTCGGCTTTATGATGGACCACGGCCAAGCCCACATGGTGCGTGCCATCATGGAAGGCCTGGCATACGAGACGCGCCGCCAGATGAGATTTATGGAAAATGGGACCGGAATCCCGATTTCCGAAATACGGATGTACGGCGGGTCTGCCCGAAGTGATATATGGAATCAGGTCTTTGCAGACATTTCGGGAGTTAAATTAAGCACGACCGAAACGGTTGAGACGACCGCGCTGGGAGCGGCCATCTGTGCAGCGGCCGGTGTCGGCATCTACTCCAGTATCGAAGAGGCCGCCAACCATATGGTGCAAGTCAAAAAAGAGTATCAGCCGGATTCAGATCACCGTCAGCTTTATGACCGGCTTTACGATAAAGTCTACTGCAATTTCTACGACCGGGTCCATGACCTGATCCATGAGGCATCAGGAATTATCAAGGAATACTCGTAAGGCGTTATCCGCAATAGTAGTAAACCCATTTCTTGGAGATGGTGCAAAAAAATGACAGAGGGATTCGAAAAACTCAACTATGACAGTTTCATGCCCCTCTACTATCAGCTCAAAGAAATATTTCTTGAGAAGATCGAAAATGAGGAGTTGAAAGAGGGGGACATGATCCCCTCGGAAAATGAACTCCAGCAAATCTACGACGTCAGCCGGGCCACCGTCAGAAACGCCATCCAGCTTCTGGTAAACGAAGGCTTCATGGAGAAGAAAAAGGGCAAGGGTACCTTTGTCAAGCGCCGCAAGATCGAAGAACAGCTGCCGGTTTTAAAGAGCTTTACGGAAGAGATGATCGGAATAGATGCCGGCAAGCAGGTCATTTCGGTAAAGTACACCAAGCCGTCACCTGCGATTATGGCCCGATTGAGCTTGTCTGCCGGTGAAAACGTTTTTTCCTTAAAAAGGCTGATGCTGGTCGACGGCAAACCCCTGGGAATTTTGCATTCTTACATTCCGGCAAAATTTAAGCTCAGCCTCGACGAGGACTACTCCAAATCGCTGTACCGAATACTGGAGAAAAATGGGATTCGCTTAAAAGAAGCCGACCAGACCATCGAAGCCTCGATGTCCAATAAGGAGCAAACTCGCCTGATGGGTCAGAAAATTTCCTTTGCCACACTGGTCATCAGGCGTTTGGCCTATTCGGTCAATGGCGAGGTGGTTGAATATGTCAAAGGGGTCTATCACGGAGATCGATATCGGTACACTTGCAGGCTGACGCGATTATAGCGGCAACCTACATCAGACATATCTCAGGATTTCCGGCTGGCTGATACCCTGAGGCTCTGGATAGTATCACAGAATTGACATCATCTATATTTTCCGGAAGTTTTTTATGCGAGCTCTGCACGAACGCTCCCCCCAAACTACATAAGGGATCATGGCAGGCGCAAATTGAAACACTAATTGAATTGATCTTATAGCTAGGACAAATGGCGATAGTAGTTAGTCAACTCAGTCAACAACGTCCCCGAATTTCCTCTAAATATCACCGTGCTGAGAATCATCGAGAATTCCATAAAACCGCAGGATATAGCCGTCCATCTTCATGCCAGGTTAGGTGGTATCCTGTGGTACGATGAAACCAACCTTGCGCTTGATTTCTTCAATCTTTGGCTCAGCGACTGCCCGCGCCCGGTCTGCACCAGCCGCTAGGATGCTATCAAGTTCAGCTGAGTCAGCAATCAGAGCGTCGTAATGTTTACGGATTGGCCGCAACGCTTCCACTACAACCTCAGCCAAATCTTTCTTGAGCATCCCATATCCTTTCCCCGCAAAGTGTTCTTCAATTACATCGCGTCTTTGGGCGGTCAACAACTCATAAATCTCCAAAAGGTTATTGACTCCAGCTTTCTCTTGGGCGTCGCTAAACTGAATCTCGCGGCCGGAGTCGGTTACCGCACGGCGGATGACTGCGCGGATGACGTCAGGAGTATCGAGCAATTGGACCGCATGGCCACGCACATGCGCCTCGCTCTTGCTCATCTTTTTCATCGGATCATTCAACGCCCGGATGCGGGCTCCGCTTGCCGGAATAACTGCTTGAGGAAGCGTGAAGGTGTCGCCAAACCGATGATTGAATCGTTGAGCAATGTTACGTGTCAGCTCGATGTGCTGCTTTTGGTCCTCGCCGACAGGGACTTCTTCGGCATCGTAGAGCAATATATCAGCGGCTTGGAGCACAGGGTAGTCAAGGAGACCAAGGACGACGCTCTCACGATGCTTGGCTTTGGTTTTGAATTGCGTCATACGCTCCAGCCACCCCAGGGGGGTGACGCAGTTGAGAATCCAGCATCCCTCAGCGTGCGCCCGAACCTGACTCTGGACGAAAATGGTGCTCCTTTGCGGATCGAGACCGCATGCGAGATACAACGCGGCTACCTCGCGGGTCGAACGACGCAGCTCTATGGGATCTTGACGCATAGTAATAGCATGCATGTCCACAATGCAAAAGTAGTTCTCTTTCTCATCTTGCAGCTCTACCCAGCGCCTCAGCGCGCCAAGATAGTTGCCAAGATGTAATGTTCCAGAGGGTTGAACACCCGAGAACACACGAGGGCGACGCACGGTCACTTCTATTGTCATGGTTGGAGCTTACGGTTCATTCTGGTTTGGCTAGCCTTAGCTTGTGATCTGGTTCAACTGCTAAAAGGAGCTTGTGGCTGGCAGCGTTTTGAAAATATGTAACAATCACCTTCGGTGGAAGTGATGTTAGAAAGATTTTCTTATTCACATTAACATCCCAAATTCCAGGTTGAGCTTCAAGCCACGATGCAAAGCTATCCACGTCATCAAACTCAGCTATCTTTTCTTGCACTTGGCTAATATTCGGAGAATGAGCGCAACCTATTGCCAAAATGATCATTGCCATGCAAATAGTAAATGTTCTCATTTTTACCTCCCAACATGAAAATCACAGGCGCCAGCAGTTTGGGTCCTGTGCATTTTATGGTTAGGCCGTGTCTCGTTTTGCGCATTCCTTTGTGTTGTCATTAGGCCCCAACTCCGAGACCACACAAATCCATCCCTTTCGGGGTTCCACAGTGACAACTACATTGGGGAATCCGGCATCCTGGAGGGTGTCTTCGAACTCCTGTACAGAGAAGCACCTCATGCCACCAACTCTGATCAGTTTCATGTTTCGCTTGTCAAACTTCGATCCAAGGTACATACCAGCGATGATCACCAGCTGACCGTTCGGTTTCATCACACGCCGTACTTCGGCAAGGTCTGCGGCAATATCAGGCCAGAAGTAATAGGCCTCCACTGCTGTAACACAGTCGAATGTTGCATCCGAGAATGGCATCGATGATACCGACCCATGGAGAACTTCAACGCGACCGCTGACAATCAGTTTTTGGTTCCTTTTCCGTGCGACGGCAACAGAGTCCTCTGAGTAGTCAATGCCGACTGCTTTGCCAAGTCTAACTTGGGATGCGAGATACTCGAGGGTTCGACCGCCACCGCACCCGATATCGAGTACGTTCGCGTGTTCAGGAATCTCCACCTTCGAAAGACCCCAATGCGTTAAACCAGAATGCCCTAAGTTCATACCACGAACAAGGATCCGGCCAAACCATCCGCGAGGCCTTCCGCTTTGTGAGAGTAGTCTGCCAAGCAAATTTACTTTTCCTCCTAGCTAAAGATCCAATCGTTTGTGAGCCTAACGTTTAGAGTTTTATCCGTCGTCCCGAGGTAATTAAAAATATATCAGGCCTGTGTACCAAAGTCAAAAATTATAGCCGGTTAGGTAGCGGTAGGTAACGAGGAGGGATGATGGATAAAACAAGAAGAAATAGGGACAGGCACTTTATGAAGTCATGCGACAATAATTGAAATACCGGATCTGATTTTGGTAGGAATAATAGGCAAATCTTCTTGCTTGAAATGCAAGCTCAGAGTTTAAAGTAAGGAATAGAACCCAGTTGGATATACATATGTCGAAAAGATTGTAATGGGGCAGCTTGTACCGCTGGGTACGCCCAGCTTTTCATATCAATTCAGATAGTCGCTTTAACGAATACATTCCATCCAAGCCTTTGATCGGTTTGGGTTTTTTTTCGTGCTTTGAGTGAAATAGATGTCTAAATCGCTGGTA
>CACVKW010000820.1 GCA_902749685.1 Olavius sp. associated proteobacterium Delta 1
ATTGTAGATAAAATCAAAGTCAATATGACGTTTAACTTTTCTCAAGATGTGATTTTTACGAACGCGCAGCTCCAGATTAAATGCGGTGTAAAAAAGTTTACTTTGAACCCTTGACTGGCGACCCAACATGATGACAATTCTCCGCTAAAGTTATATTTAACGGTACTTTAGCAGATGTAATGACTCTAATCAACTATTATTCGAGGGTTTATGCTTATTTGCTAA
>CACVKW010000821.1 GCA_902749685.1 Olavius sp. associated proteobacterium Delta 1
ATTGAAAGTATTGACTGATCCTGGATTCTGGTTTCTGGATCCTGGATGTCGTTGAAATTCACCGATAGTGTCCTGTTAGATATCCAGCATCAAGTATCCAGCATCTGCCCGGAAAAAGCAACGATCTCAGACATAACGGCCAGGCTAGATGACAAGAATTTATGCCATGTTAGGGTTTATCTTCCATCCTACACCAAACTATCCACAAGACCCGGCGCGGGAGCTGTCCTGGGCCGGGTCTCTTTGAATCTCCTCTTTTGTCGTTTTGTTCCGGGCCTTGAACTTAACAATGGCCAATCATCTGATCTACACGAATGGCCCGATATAGCGTTAATTTGCTAAGGTGCCATAAAATAAGCATAAGCTCCTACTTTTTTATTGCAATAGATAGTAAAATCCCGTATTAAATTTACGGATCGGCCTTCTTTGAAAACCTTAAAGACGACTTGAAACCTTAGCCGTTATCGACCGTGTTAAATTATTTTCAATCCGTTCAATCAAATTCAAGGAGAAAAATATGAGAAGAAAAAGCCTTTTGACCTTTGCGGCATCGATTATCGTCCTGTTAATGGGTGCTAATTTAGCCTCTGCTGTGGATCCGATTCCCGTCGAGTCCGGTTTCAGCGGATTTATACGGCCCGGCGTCGGCTACATGAATTTCAAAAGCAATATGGTGGCCAGCTTTTTAGGCTATGATCTGTCGGATAAAAAGACCGATTCGCTGAGAGATACGCCGGATTCCGAATCCACCGGCATCGTATTGGTGCCGTTTTCGCTGCAATACACTTTTGCCAGCACGCGAACCCAGCTTTTTTTGGGAACTGACCTGACAGACCTGATTCGCTTCGATTACACCCAGCAAATCGGTGTCAAACAGGAGATCGGCCGGTTCGGACTATTGCAGGGCGGTTTCCTGTTCAGCTCGATTCCTGCCAAAGTCTGGAAAGATCCCTATGTGGTCAACCAGAATCGGCATGATACCGACCGCACGTCCAACGGCGCACGTTTAGTCTGGGACCGGATTTTCGGCAGCGAGCTGCAGGCGCAATACACCTATCGCAAGATCGACATTGACAGTGAAGAAAGCGGCGAATTTTTAGGGCTGTCTTCCGGTGATCAGAATCGTTTGGATCGTAATGGAGATCGGCATTTAGCGGAAGTGCTGTATCGCTTTCGCTTTGCAGACAAGCACACGCTGGCGCCGACTTTTCTTTATACCAGAGACGATCGCGATGGTGACGCCATGGCCAGTGATGCGTTTGATTTCCAGCTTACCTACGCCTATATTAGTAGACCAATCGTATTTACGGCCAACGCTTCTATCGGACAGGCGGACTATGACAAGAAAAATCCGATCTACGATAAAACCCAGGACGACGACCGTTACGGCCTCCAGGGTAGCCTTTATTATGAAAATCCCTGGGGCTGGAGCCTGTTCGGCAGCAATCCGATGAGCTTCTACGCCGGGGCGGCTTATTCATACTCCAATTCGAATATTGACTTTTATGATCAAGAGGCCACTATGTTTACCGGCGGTGTGTTTTTCAAGTGGTAATACCTGAATTTTGCACGCAAATAGCCGTCAGTCAAGTTCGAGGGCAAGTTACCGCAATTGACTTGGAACGCTGTTTGCTGCGCTAAAATTCAGGTATCTATTATGCAGAATATTTTTAGAGGGAAATTCAATCAACCAATAGCCAATAGCTAATAAAAAATTGCGATTGTTAAAAACCTTTTGACGGATAATCAATAACTTATACTTGTTAATGATCTTCTGCATGTTTTTAGCTATTCAGCATCCACAAAGGCAGGTCGTCGAAAAGGGCATTCCTGTCACCTTCCCAACTCGGCCATCACTGCCTGTCCGATCTTTTCGATGGTGTAGGGTTTTTTGACATATTGTCCGGCCCCCAGGCGTTGGGCTTCTTTAACGCGCCAGGTTTCTGAAAAGCCGCTGGCGATGATCGCTTTCTGGCGGGGCCTGTGTTCGAGGATTTTCTTGTAAGTCTCCAGCCCGTCAATTCCGGGATCCATGATCATATCCAGGACTACGAGATCGGCCGTGTTGTTTTTCATATAATCGATGGCTTTCTCTCCGCTGGGCACGGCATTGACGGCATACCCCAATTTGTTCAGCATTAAGGACGCGATATTGCGCTGTTCCTCAACATCATCCACGATTAGTATGGTTTCACCATGGCCGTTGTTTTCGAAGTCGGCGGCAGTTGATGGATCATCTTGCAATGATTCTCTGGTGACCGGGTAGTACAGCGTAAATGTTGTGCCTTCGCCCTCGGTACTCTTCAGATCGATATAGCCTTTATGATCTTTGACGGTACCCCACACGACCGCCATGCCCAAACCGGTGCCGCTTCGGCCCATCACTTTTTTAGTGTAAAACGGCTCAAAGATACGTTCTTTATCTTCCGGACGGATTCCGATACCGGTATCGGATATTTTCAGCAGCACATAATCGCCTTCTTCAATTTCATCATAGCCTTCGATAGGTTTATCAATATATCGGTTTTGGGTTGAAATGAAAATAGTGCCTCCGCTTGGCATGGCCTCGGCGGCATTGGAAACCAGATTCATGACGGTTTTGGACAGGTGGACCGGTGAACCTGAAATATTTAATAGGGCCGTTTCCAGAGCGGTTTTAACTTTCAGTCTGGGATGGAAATTTTTAATTTTTTCAAATTCCGGGCTTGCCAGATGTTCGCTGATAATACCGTTTAAGTTGACAACCTCCGAGATAGACACCCCACGCCTTGCCAGGGTCAGCAAATCCTGGACAATGGCTGCCGCTTTGAAGCCGGATTGTTGAATCGTAGTCAGAGGTCCGGCTAAGGGGCTGTCTTCGGGCAGGTCCATTAACAACAAATCCGGATAACTTACGATACCGGATAAAATATTGTTCAGGTCGTGGGCAACGCCTCCGGCCAGGGTGCCGATGGCTTCCATTTTTTGAGCCCGCAGCAACTTAAATTCCAATTTTTTCTTGTCTTCTTCGACTTTTTTCCACCGGCTAATATCCCTGGTGATCGTCAGGATATGGTTCTCACCGTTCAAATCAATTATTCTGGCTGAGATTAATCCTGGTTTTATCTCGCCAGTTTTGCAGCGAAACTCAGATTCAAAATTGTCGGCATAGCCATATTTGTTGAGCTCTGAGACAACCATTTTGCGATCTTCAACAATTGCCCAGATTTGAATTTCCTTCGATGATTTGCCGAGGACATCAGGTCTTAAATATCCGGTTAATGTAGTGAATCCTTCATTAATTTCGACAAATTCGCCATTCATCCTGTTGATATTGACCGCATCCGGGCTGGTGTGAAAGATCGTGCGAAATCGTTGCTCGCTTTCCCTCAAGGCGCTATTGGCCCATTTACGCTGGGTGATTTCGGTCAGCAACTCAGCATTGGTTTTTTCCAGCTCGTTGGTTCTTAAATTTACTCGCACTTCCAGTTCATAATTGACCTTTTCAAGGACCGTTTTGCTATTCTCAGCTATTTCAAAGAGTTCCATGTATTTTTTCAATGTGATAGACATGATCGAAGCTGAAAACCCTAAAAATCCATACTCCATCAAAAATTGAATCGTCTCAATTCCCAGGGTGGCCAGCGCATCATGTATACCCAGTACGGACCATAGCAAAAATCCAAAAATGAATTCCTGGGCACCGATTTTCCTGCGGCATTCATGCTTTATCCAATACGTCAAGCCCAAAGCCGCCCCCAGAGCGGAATACAACAAAAAGAACGGTCCCAGAATACCCAGTTCGGGTTCAACATAGGGAGTTTCCAGCAGCATGAAGCTGCGGTAGACAAATGCATCGGTGATGACAAGTTTGGTGGTCCAAAGAACTGCCAGAAGAATTGCATGAAATAAGGTTGCCAATTGATGATAGCGGGGTGGCTTAATATTGAGGTAGGCAAAGGTGAATCCGTATACGGAATGAACGAGAATGATAAACGTTGTATACTGAAATAGTTCCGCAAAATGATTGATTTGATTGGCGGGAGAGTTGAACTGAATGAACACTGCCACCGAGTAAATGATGGTTGCCAAAGACAGCGCAGCACCCCATTTGCTCCATGAAAAACCCGGCCCTTTCAGATAAATCCACCCTTGAAATATAAAGAAAAAAAAGGCAATTACGGCCACAGACAACGAGCCGGCTGAAGACAAGGCTATGTTGGTATCCAGCATACGAATCCCGTATTAGGCAGAAAGATCTAAAATGGCAAAAATCAATGTTCAGACCGACACAGCGTTCTGTAAGAATGACGCCATACGTCAGTTCATTATTTTTTGCTCTTCAAATAGCGAATGGGCAATTTAGTAAGACGCTGTGTATATTTCGAAAATCCACATTATGAGTATCGGTAATTATCCAAAAAACTTAAATAGGAATCCGGCAAGTATAATTCCCATTATTTTCTTGCTATCTGATTTAAAGTATGAGATATTTCTCAATAATTCGCTGGGGGGACAAAAGACAGCATCTGATGAGCAAATACCGGCTCCCGCTGAAAATGCGCTTCATCTGATATGATTTTGGTTTAAACTTAAAGCGATTCTTCACTACACCGCATCACATCTACTCATTGGAACCAGAGCGACGCCTGACAGGGTTGTTACGCCTCAAATCGAAAAGGATCTCGCTGCCCCCGACCTTGGTCTTGTTGAATTTGATCCCATTTATTAAAGAGAACGAATTCCTTTATTCATTGAGATATCAGTAATGGAATTCAGTATCTTGCAACCAGAATCGAGTATCGAGCATCCAGCATTGAGCACGGAGCATATGGTATCGAAATGCTCCGCCACCAGACACGAGGACACTAAGGATGAACATTTAGTTCGTTTTGGTCATGAGAGAACCAGGCGCAAAGAATTGGTTTACGTTATCCAAGCTGCTCGTTGATTTTCATGCAAGATTCAGGTTTTAATCTTTGTGGCTTAGTGCCTTTGTGGCTGAACCCTAAGAAAGGAGATCACCATGGAAAAGCCGATTATCAACTATGACAGTTTGATTCGCATCACCAAAGCTATCTCCATGCTCCGGGACCCGGAGGAGATCGTCCTGGTCACGGTGGAGGGCGTCACGCATGCCCTGAACGTTAAGGGCTGCACCGTGTTTTTGTTCAGTAGAGCGAGCGACGAGCTTAAGCTGGCGGGCAGCTACGGACTGAGCAAAGAATACCTGGATAAGGGGCCGGTCAGTTCCCTGCGGTCTATCGCTTCAGCCCTGCAGGATAGACAACCGGTCGCCATTTTTGACGTTTCCGACGATCCCCGGATCCAGTACCCTGAAGCTGCCATCAAGGAAGGTATATCATCAATTCTTGCGGTACCGATTATTATCGGAAGAAATCTGATTGGAAGTTTGCGGATTTATACGGCGGATCCCTGGGAGTTTACCTTAAACGATGTAAACTTTGCCGAGGCTGTTGCCCAGGTGTTCGGCATGGCTTTAGAACTGTGCCGGGTCAATAAAGGTTTAAGGGACAGCATTGATATATTAAAGACCATGCGGGATCCGAAGACCGTGAGGTCCAAGAAACGCACCCCGTACGAAGGCGTCCCCAAAAGTTTTTCCGACAAGGAGCTGTTCGAGGCCAGCGTTTGAATCGGATTGGCCGCACGGTGGGGAGAATATATCTGGTTTTTGGGGCCAGATTCATGCACGTACTGCATTCAGTTTAAAATTGACATATTCTTTTCATTGCTATTAAAAGCCACGGGCAACCGTGGCTTTTTTATTTGGCGGATGCCTGTGACGGTATTGCTCTGGCCGGCACTTTTTAGACGCCGGGGTCCTTAAACGATGATAGATATCAGAAGGCAGGAGGATGAATGGGAAATATACCTTGGAAATGCAGTGAGTTTTGTGTAAAATACAAATATTTGTTATGGATAGCAGGCTAAACCAATCTAAATGGCATATGCAACAATTACAGTCTAACACCTGATTGATGTTGTTGTCGTGCGAAGTATTTTTCTAACAAAGGGGAGAATTCAGCATGTCCGGCAAAAAGAGAAAAATTTCAAGGAGAAATTTTATTAAAGCGGCCGGTGTTGCCGGTTTAGGGTCAGCGCTGGGAGCCTTAAACTCCTTGGCACCGGCACAGGGCATCTCTGCCGCATCGGTGACAGAATCCATGACGGTGCCGACCCGGCCTTTTGGCAAAACAGGGGCAGATGTCTCAATTCTTGCGCTCGGTGGTGAATTAAGTGCTTCTGATCTGTTAGTTTTCAGGCAGGCCTTTAAAATGGGCGTCACTTACTGGGATACGGCTGATTCATATGGCTGGGGGAAAAACGAAAAGGCAATCGGTAAATACTTTGCCAAATTCCCGGACGACCGGGAAAAAGTGTTTCTGGTATCCAAGGCAGGAACCTCAAATCCGCAAAAATTAACTGAAAAATTAAATGTCTCACTTATAAGAATGAATACATCATACGTCGATCTGTATTTCATTCATCATGTAAGTAATGTAAAAAAAGAATTGACGGATGAGGTCAAATCCTGGGCTGAGAACGCCAAAGCTGAAGGGAAAATTCGTTTTTTTGGATTCAGTGCCCATAAAAATATGGAGCACAGTCTGTTAGCGGCAGCTAAACTGGGATGGATCGATGGAATAATGATGAGCTATAATTATCGCCTGATGGTGCAAAACAAATTGAAAAGAGCGGTTGATGCCTGTGCTAAGGCGGGAATCGGAATGACAGCCATGAAAACACAGGCTGCTTTCTCGGCAAACTTTTATGCGACCATCGGGTCGAAAACTGATGATGCCCTGAAAATGACCGAAAGCTTTCTAAATAAGGGATATACTGCCGAACAGGCTAAACTTAAAGTGGTGTGGGAAAATCCAAATATTGCCAGCATCTGCTCGGCGATGCCGAATATGACAATCCTGCGGGCTAATGTTGCCGCTGCTTTGGATAAGGTTAAAATATCTAGTGGTGATAAAAAACGCCTGGAACAATATGCTCGGCAAACCGCCTCCGGTTTTTGTGCCGGCTGCGCAAGCATTTGCGAACCACTGGTCCATGCTGATATTCCGATCAGTGATATATTGCGCTATTCCATGTATTATCACAGCTATGGAGATCGAGAAAAGGCGTCAGCGTTCTATAATGCGCTGTCGCCAGATGTTAAGGCAAATATTCCAAAGGCCGATTATGCAAAAGCTGAAAAATATTGCCCTCAAAAAATACAAATTGGTAAAGTTTTAAAAAAGACTTATGAAGATCTAACATAATTCTGACAATCACTTTAGCATATTTGTAATCACTCAGGGATGAGGATCGAAAGAAACCGTAGGAACAATAATCCCACTGCTATAAATACCTTGCATACAGTGTAAACGTATATTCTTCGTTCATAGATTTCATGTTTACTGCTATCTACTTTTACTATTGACAGGTATCCAATCATTGACATACTCGATATATATTTTTATAGAGTTCGATAACGGTCGAATTACATATAATGGCAAGTTACATGCAATTTTGTAATGGCTTAAATTAATGCTGAAATCAGCAAATATTACAAATTGCTTTCAATGTTAGATCATCTCAATATTACAGAATTTGACTTATAGTCCCTAAATCACCCTACCTAAACAAATTAAGGAGGCTTTAAATGTCAGCACTCTTCTCCCCCATGAAAATTGGAAATGTTGAGGTACCCAATAGATTCGTCAATTCGGCAACACACGAATGTATGGCCAAGGAAACCGGTGAGGTCAGCGACGAACTTGTTAAAAGATACGAGAGACTGTCCAAAGGAGGCGTGGGATTGATCATCACAGGGCTAATGTTTGTTCATCCCACTGGGCGCGGTTATAAATACCAGACCGGAATACACAGTGACAGTATGATACAGGGCTTAAAGAGATTAGTAGACTCCGTTCATCAAGCAGGTGGCAGGATTGCTTTCCAATTGGCACATGGCGGAAGGCAAACCACAAAGGATATGATTGGTGGTCAAACTCCTTTAGCACCCTCAAGCCGGGGTCGGGATCCGATGAACTTTGTAAAGCCCAAAGAAATGACCGAAGAGGAAATTTTAGAAATCATTAAAGCCTTCGGTGCTGCTGCTAAGCGGGCAGTGAAGGCTGGCGCAGACGGCATTCAACTCCATGGAGCTCACGGGTATTTAATCAACGAATTTATATCTCCATTTTTTAATATCAGAACAGATTCATGGGGCGGCAGTGATGAAAAACGATTTCGGTTTTTAAAGGAGATTTACCAGGAGGCTAGAAAGGTAGTACCTGATAGTTTTCCTATTTTGGTAAAACTCAATACCAATGATTACACTCCAAAAGAAGGAATTACCCCCTCTCTGGCAGCAACATATTCCGGATGGATGGCAGAATTGGGAGTTGATGCGGTGGAAGTGAGCTGCGGAGCAACGAACTATTCGTACATGAATATGTGCCGGGGTAATGTACCAACAGCCGAACTGGTCAAAGGTCTTTCTTGGTGGGAGAAACCCATCGGACGCCTTATGATCGGCAAATTGGAAGGCAAATATGACCTCGAAGAAGGCTATAATCTTGAAGCCGCTAAGAAAGTCAAACCGGTTATCGGTGATATTCCATTATTGCTGGTAGGAGGGATGCGCACAGTCTCCCACATGGAAGAAGTATTGGAAAATAATTTCGCAGATTTTATATCCATGTCGCGACCATTCATAAGGGAGCCATTTCTTGTTAATAAGATAAAGGATAACAAGATGGATAAGGTTTCCTGTGTTTCCTGCAATCGATGCTTGGCGGCTGTCCCGAATGAACTTCCGGTTTACTGTTATAATAAGGGATTTCCAAAGTAATTATTATAGCAGCTAAGTAGGCTGATCACTTTCAATCCTTTCAGGAGCATGTGCGATGCCATTATATAAACAACTATTTCACCGATTCCATGAAGTCCCCGACTATATACCGGCCAGTCATTATCGATGGTATGTTTTTGGCAATTATGCATTTTTTTTGGGCGGAGCCGTTCATTTTCTGTTTATTTTTCTTTTCGCTCTGGTTGGTGTAAAACAATTAGCACTATTTAATATAGCAAGTTCAATTATGTGGGCATTTGCGTTTTATTTTAATTTCAAGGGATACTCAAAATTAGGTCTGACGCTCGGAAACATTGAAATAGTATTGCACGCCTGGCTCTGCACTTTGATACTAGGTTGGAACACCGGATTTCATTATTACATTTTGGTTCTACCGCTTATTTTTTTTCTTGCACCCTGGCCTGTAGCAGATAAAATTATTGCTTCTTTCGTGAACCTAATTTTATACGGTCTTCTCAATCATTTTTATCAAACCTTTACTCCTTTAATCGCTATTGATCCGATGCTTATGATTGTATTCAAATACACCAATATCGCTACCTTTGTATTTATTTCGTCATATTTTGGATTTTATTACCGGGCTATTGTCATTGAGGTAGAAACCAAATTAGAGACGGAGCACCAAAAAACCAACCAGGCCCTAATTGAACGCAATGAAATCTTAACAAAACTAAATGAAGAGTTGGTCGAAGCTGCGGATTACGTCAAGAGCATGTTGCCGAAACAAATAAAAGAAGGTCCGGTAAAAGCGGATTGGAGATTTTTTCCCTCAACATCCTTGGGGGGCGACGCTTTTGGTTATCATTGGATCGACGAGGATCATTTTTCGGTTTACCTGTTGGATGTTTCCGGTCATGGTGTCGGAGCTGCTTTGCTTTCAGTCTCGGTATTGAATGCCCTGCGTTCGCAGACGCTACCGCGTACGGATTTTAAAAATTCTAAGCAAGTATTGGAATCACTGAATATAGCATTTCCGGGTGATGAGAATAACGATATGTTTTTTACTATATGGTATGGCGTTTATAAAAAAAGCACCCGCGAGCTAACTTATGCCAGCGGAGGCCACCCACCGGCACTTTTAATAGGTGGTAATGCTAAGGGGGATTCAGAAGCTGTATTGCTGCGGACACCTAATAATGTGATTGGTGGTATGCCGGAGGTCACTTACGAGAAACGAGAGTGCTTAGTTGGTGAGCAAGATAGACTGTATATTTTTTCTGACGGAGTATATGAAGTCGAAAAATCAGATGGCTCGATGTGGCGGCTTCAAGAATTTACAGAATTTATGAACAAAGTTAAGGCTGAAGACCAGTCAACTTTAGATCACTTACATCGATACGCCGGCAATTTAAAGCAATCAGATAATTTTGAGGACGATTTTACAATAGTAGAAATCACTTTCATTTGATCTGTTCAACCCAGACCCTTAATTATTAATTTATTGTTGTTTGTTGTATGGCGAATTTTTTATCAGAGTCGAAAACCAGTCATACCTCTCCAACAAAGCTCTATTTTAGCATGGCCATACAAACTGATGATATTTTCGATCGCTGCTCGAAAGGTATGATTTTATATTTCTGCTATCTATCTCCGGTGTTGACACCATTGGAATCTCTGAGATATACGAAAAGTATATGACCATATTCATACACCACCGATAGTTGGACCAATGGCAAGATGTGTGGTCTAATCCATGTTTAACAACCAACCAGATACAACATCTAAGCACCCTGATTGAACTATCGGCTCAATCAGGGTATACATATTTCACACCATATTCGAAATACGCGGGGCGGTTACTTCTTAAATTCCGGCCTTCTTCTTTCCAGAAATGCCGAAATACCTTCCTGGGCGGCATCCGAGCAGGCAATTTCGCCAAATCCCCGGTAACCAACCTCAAGTGCTTCGGCCAGGTCTTCAGTGGCGACTCCTTTTTGAATCGTTTGAGCGGTTATGTTAACGGCTTCCCGACTTAATAATTGATGGCCGGCCTTAGGCTCCTCAGGAATATTTATCTCAGGTATATCTACCTTGCCCTGGGGTATCCCCCTGACGTTGCCCTGTAGTTTATTAACCTCATCCATCGCAGCCCTAATAAGATCCTGATGATTGTCAACCAGACTGGCTATCATGCCAATTTCGGCCGCTTGCTGCGCTTTCAAGGGCTTGCCGAAACAGATCATATCATGAAACAATGCCGCACCCTCGGGCCATTTGCGATAGGGTACCACACAGCCGCCGATGCCCGGCAAAATACCGAGAGTAATTTCGGGGAATTGCAGGATGGCATTTTGCATCGCTACCATACTGTGACAGCGGATGGCAACTTCCAGACCGCCGCCCATGGCCAGCCCATTGAGAGCGGCCACCACCGGCTTTTGCATGCGGTCCATAAATACCTGTACCTTGGCGCAGTCTCTGGCGTACTGGGCCGAAGCCTGCGGGTCGCCCAGCATCGATGGAAATTTGCCGATATCGGCTCCGGCGGAAAATGCGGCTGTGCCGTAACCGGTAATGATAAACCCTTTAACGGCGGGGTCATTCTCATACCGGGTTAAAACTGCCAGAATTTCGTCGGTCAACTCGTCATTAAGGGCATTCATGGCCTGGGGGCGTCTAATGGTTATAATTTTAGCGCTCTGGTAATCATCGACTAATATAAACCGATTAAAGTCCTGATAAGACACGAACGGCTTCTGAGGCTGAGGGAAGCCCGGCCGTTCCAGCTGAAATTTTTGCATAATACGGCTGACTTCCGCTTCGCGCAGATCGCGCATGAGATCCAAGGGCCCTTTTTTAAACCCCAGGGCTACCTGGCAACCAAAATTAAGATCTTCCGGAGTGCCGATGCCCCGATCGATAATGTCAAAGGATTGGGAAAACAAAATTCCCAGCAGTCTGTCGCGAACCGTGCTTTTGATTCCATCGCTTACTTCAACGGGGCTTCCCGGGCGATGAGTCAGCCAGCGATCAACCGAACCGAGAACCGACGCCGGTTTATAATGGTCACCTTCTTCCATTTGAAGCGAATTGGTTTCAATAATGATGGGATTGCCGTTGGCCATATTCAAAACAAAGAACGGTCCGGCAAATACAAATTCTTCCGCTACCTTATCAATCTGTCTGGCAGTGGCGCTTTGCAGCAGATAGGCGGATTCATTGCACCAATTGTCAAATACGCGATCCAGGACAAAGCAGATGGCATTGTCGGTAATGATCGGGGCTTTGCCGGTTTGGGCAAAAAACCAGAACAGGTAATCCAGCACCTCCCGGCTGCCGCGTTCCCAGGAGATGACTTCAACCGGAAGGCTGCGCCAGGCCGGCGCAAAAAAGTGCGTAATGGAGGTCCGTTCGGGGTTATCCATGCGTGCGAATATTCTGTCCGCCGGTATTGAGCTGGTGTTCGATGTAATAATTGTCTCGTCACTGACGATTTTTTCGACCATGCCGAATATCTTTTGTTTGAGCGGGATGTCTTCAGTGGCGGCTTCGATAACCAGCTTACAATTCTTTATTTGTTGATAATCAGTCGTATAGACGATATTTTCCCGCACCGCAGCGGCTTTTTCCGGTTTCATCTTCTTTCTGTCTAGGGCCTTTTGCGTGTAGCCTCTAATCCGTTGTTCCGCCTGCTTTAAGGGTTCGTCTACGACATCGAGCAGATACAGCCGGCAGCCCGGCATGGCGCTTTTCAGGTAATAGGCGATATCCGGGCCGATGGTACCGGCGCCGATCACGGCGACTTCGTCCGGCAGCGGACGGGCGGGTTTGATGAGCAGTGGATTAAATGCTGAGCGGTAAAGATTCGTTTCATTCGACATCTTAGGGTTACCTTCCTTAATATTATTGCGAAATTGAATTGAAGTTAGAAATTTCGGTTCTGCTCCAGTGTATTTGGTATAGCATGATGCGAAAATTTTCTTGACTAAGCAATGTATACAGTATACACATTGAAGTCAAGATAATAAATGAATAGGTTTCAGATGTTTAAGTGGCTAATATTACATCGAATATGTCATGCCAAGCACCTGATCATTTCTAAATTTTACTAGATTATCAATTTTCGCTCATTTCCCCCGGATTGGCCGGGTTAAGTTGTTGCTATCGTTGACCGCTAACTAAACAGCAAGGAGGGCGCAATGGAAACCAAAAAAGTTTTCTTGACCGAAGATGAAATACCACGTCAATGGTACAATGTTCTTGCGGATATCAAAATGAATCCACCCCTGGGGCCGGATGGAAACCCGATCAGTCCTGACATGCTGGCCCCGGTTTTCCCGATGAACCTGATCGAACAGGAAGTCAGCAGCGAGAGATGGATCGATATTCCGGAGGAAGTATTGAGAGTTTTAAGGATCTGGCGTCCCTCTCCGCTGGTACGGGCCTATGAGCTGGAAAAGGCGTTGGATACACCGGCCAGAATTTATTATAAATATGAGGGTGTCAGCCCTCCCGGCAGCCATAAACCCAATACTGCGGTCGCCCAGGCCTATTATAACAAGGAATTCGGCATCAAGCGTTTAACCACCGAAACCGGCGCTGGTCAGTGGGGCAGCGCCCTTGCATTTGCGTGTACACAATTCGGGCTTGAATGCAAAGTTTATATGGTCAGAATCAGTTTCGACCAGAAACCCTATCGCAAAACCATGATGGCCACCTGGGGTGCCGACTGCATTGCCAGCCCCAGTACGGAGACCAAGGCCGGTCGTCAAATTCTGGAGCAGGATCCGGATACACCCGGCAGCCTGGGGATTGCCATCAGTGAAGCGATTGAAGCGGCGGTCACCGACGAGTCCGGTGAGACAAGGTACTCTCTTGGCAGTGTCCTCAATCATGTCATGCTGCACCAGACGATTATCGGCCTGGAAGCCAAAAAACAGATGGAAAAGATTGGCGAATATCCGGATGTCGTCATCGGATGTGCTGGCGGCGGCAGCAATTTTGCCGGTCTGGCCTTTCCGTTTGTACATGACAAATTCAACGGCAAAGACATCGCCATCCATCCGGTTGAACCGGCGGCCTGTCCGACATTGACCCGGGCGCCGTTTTCCTATGACCACGGGGATACCATCGGGATGACCCCGCTGCTGGCAATGCACAGCCTCGGCCACACCTTCGTGCCGCCACCGATGCACGCCGGCGGTCTGCGCTATCACGGCATGGCGCCCACGGTCAGCCAACTGGTCGATGAAGGACTCCTGGAAGCCAAAGCGTATAACCAACTCGCCACCTATGAGGCCGGCCTGCTGGTTGCCAGGAGCGAAGGCTTTATCCCTGCTCCGGAAACCAACCATGCGTTGGCCTGTGTGGTCGACCTGGCCAGGCAAGCCAAGCAAGAAGGCAAGGAAAAGGTAATTCTTTTTAACTTCAGCGGTCATGGTGTGATCGACCTCGGGGCATACGAGCAGTTCCTGGCGGGCAATCTCACTGATTATGAATATCCGGCCGAGGAAATCGAAGAGGCGGAAAAGATCCTCGAGCAATATCCCAAGCCGGAGCACGTTAAAAGCCGAGAGACAGTCTAATTGAGCGAAAAACGCTCAATTGTGGCACCACCATGAAAAATACCGCAAAAAAATTGGTACGGCGTTGCCCGCGACTGGGCAACACCGTACCGTTTCATTACTGCAAAATTTGTGGTGATCAACAGCAGCCCTGCTTCAAAATCCTGGATTGCTGGTGGGAGCACTTTGATGTGGTGCGGTATCTGAAAGACCATTTGCCGGAAGACCAATTCCATCAATTGATGGAGGCCCAACCGAAGCCAAAAGTCAACAGCCTGGTTGAACTGATCGAACTGGCGAAAAAACGCACCGATTGAGTGGCTTTGAGGCGTTTTATATCTTGAACCCTTACCTTTTTTCCATCACACACCGCTTTATCGCGCAGAGTTTTAACCTTCCAGACGTATACAATGTTCAAACGCTTTTATGGTGGAGGAACACATGAAAATTCTGGTTAGCGACAATCTCGGAGAAATCGGGATTAAGATGTTTGGGGAAGAACCCGGGATGACGGTGGATGTCAAGACCGGACTGCAGCCTGATGAACTCAAAGGTATCATTGGCGAATATGACGCTTTAGTCATTCGAAGCGCAACCCGGGTGACTGAAGATATTCTCGATGCGGCAACAAATCTAAAAGTCGTTGGTCGTGCCGGCATTGGTCTCGATAATGTTGACATCCCGGCGGCGACCAAACGCGGGGTTGTCGTGATGAATACGCCAACCGGAAATGTGGTGACGACCGCCGAGCATACCATCGCCATGATGATGGCGTTGACCCGCAACATCCCCTGGGGTACCGCAACACTGAAGCAGGGCCTCTGGGAAAAGAAAAAACTCCAGGGCAGGGAGGTATACAAAAAAGTTCTGGGCCTGATTGGAATGGGAAAAATCGGCTCCATTGTTGCCGATCGCGCCCGGGGGCTAAAAATGCAGGTCATCGTGCATGATCCGTTTGTCACCCCGGAGCAGATCGAAAAAGCCGGTTTCGAGCCGGTGTCATTGGAGGAATTATACAGAAGAGCAGATTATATCACCGTTCATGTTCCTAAATTTAAGGATACCGTTGGATTCATGAACAAAGCCGCTTTCGATCAAATGAAGGCCGGCGTGATGATCATCAACTGTGCCCGCGGCGGCATTGTGGATGAAGCGGATCTTAATGAAGCCTTACGATCCGGCAAAGTTGCCGGTGCAGCCCTGGATGTTTTTGAAACCGAACCGCCAGGGGTCTGCCCTTTGTTTGAAATCGACCGGGTGATCTGTACACCGCACCTGGGGGCTTCTACTCTGGAAGCCCAGACCAATGTGGCGGTACAGGTAGCGGAACAAATTATTGCCTATTTAAGGGACGGAACCATCATCAATGCAGTAAATGTTCCGGCAGTCAGCGGCGAGCTGTTGCAGAAGATCGGGCCGCTCGTGACCCTGGCCGACCGGATGGGCTGTCTGCTGGCACAACTATCCGTCGGCCCCATTAAAGAAGTCGTGATTGAATATGCCGGAGATTTTCAGGACCTTGACCTTGCACCGGTTACCACTGCGGTTTTGAAGGGACTATTGACTCCCATGGTCAAAGATACCGTAAATTCCGTCAATGCCGAAGTTGTGGCCAAAGAGAGGGGTATAAAAGTCACGGAGGCAAGGCTTGTCGAGACCGAAGAATTCGTAAATCTCATCACCGTTAAAACAGTTTCGAGCGAAGGGACAAGTAAAGTCGCCGGCACCATTTTTGGTCACAAGGATCCGAGAGTGGTCAATATCAATAATTTCCGATTGGAGCTTCATCCTCAGGGACGCTTTGTCTTGATCCACAACCATGACAAACCGGGTGCCATCGGCAGTATCGGAATGCTGCTGGGCGATAGTAATATAAATATCAGCCGCATGCGGGTCGGGCAGGAAGAAGGGGGCGATAAAACAATCATTTTCTTGCGAACCGATGATATCATACCTGCCGATGTTATGGATAAATTACGGGATTTGCCGCTGAATATCACTGTGACGCCGTTTGAACTTTAGCCGCGTTGCGTGTTGCGGGCGAAAGGGCGGAGGGCAAAGAGCCAAAGCAAGGAGCGTGCAGGGAGGCACATACTGTGTTAGCCGATAGCCCAAAGCTGAAAGATAAATGTCGATTGAGATTAAATAATCAGATTTATTCCTTAATTCCTAATCAACCAGTCAACTAAATTAACCATCTTAAGGATAATAAAAATCTCAACGATATCTACGATCTAAACCATCTAAACGAACCCAATGATCTTAACGATCCAACGGAGGATTTTCTTGTGACTGAACGCAGATTACTGTTGGGCAACGAAGCGATAGCGCGCGGGCTGGTGGAAAACGGGTGTGCTGTTGCCACTTCCTATCCGGGCACACCTGCTTCTGAAATATTGGCGGCCGTGGCTTCTTTTCAAAAAGAAAATAAATTAACCATGCATACCCAGTGGGCGATAAACGAGAAGATAGCCTTTGAGATTGCCTACGCCGGTTGTCAGACCGGGTTGCGCACGGCGGTTGCCATGAAACAGGTCGGTTTAATCGTGGCGTCCGATCCATTGATGAGTGCCGCCTATATGGGAGTTAAAGGCGGATTCATTGTGATCAGTGCCGATGATCCCGGACCTATTTCTTCTCAGACCGAACAGGATAGTCGCCTGATGGCGATGATGGCCAGAATTCCGGCGCTGGATCCGGATACGCCATTTCAAGCCAAAGAAATGATCGCACTGGCCTATGAGATATCAGAAAATTTCAAAACACCGGTGATGCTGCGGCCTACCACCAGGGTCTGTCATTCCCGTCAGGACGTGGCACTGGAAAAGATAATGCAATTGGAGCGAGAGGTGAAGTTCGAAAAAGATCCAAGTCGATGGGCGGCAACGCCTCGCTTCAGATTTCATCTTCACAATGAGGTGGAAGAAAAACTGGCAGCCATTGCCCGGCATAAACCGACCGAACCAGTTTGCCTGAACCCGGAAGTAAAATCTACCAGAGCAATTATTTCTTCCGGTGTTGCTGCGGCCCATACCAAGGAGATTTTAAAGGAGCTGAACCTATGGCAAACCATCCCATTTTATCAGGTGCTGCAGCCTTTTCCCCTGCACACTGATTTTATCGCCCATTGGATTGAAACATACGAAGAAATTCTGGTGATTGAAGAACCCATGGCTGTCATCGAAATGCAGTTGGCGGATCGACATCGGGTCCAGGGTAAGGTGTCAAATACCGTTCCCTCCGTTGGGGAACTTTATCCTGAGAACATTGAGGAAATTATCGGCAAATTTACCGGGAAGAAAACCAAAAAGCTGGCGATACCGTTTGCCGGGGGCAGGCGCCCGACGCTTTGTGCCGGCTGTCCGCACCGGGCCAGTTTTTATGCAATTAAAAAAGCGGCCCGCGGAGGAATATTTACCAGTGATATCGGGTGTTACACCCTGGGGTTGAATTTGGGTGCAGTGGATACGGTTCTTTGCATGGGAGCTGCCGTCAGCCAGGCCTCCGGCTTCTATCATGCCCACAAAAATGAAGAAAAACGACCGGACATCGTCGCCACCATCGGGGATTCCACCTTTTTTCATGCCGGCATACCGGCATTGATAGATGCAGTGGTTCAGAATGTGAAATTTGTGCTGGTAATTCTGGACAATCGGACGACAGCCATGACCGGCAGCCAACCGACACCGACCAGCGGTGTTGGTGCCGGCGGCGAACCGCTCGAGACTGTTGACATTGCAGCCCTTGTGCGCGGCTGTGGCGTAAAATACTGCAAGGAAAGCAACCCATATAACTTCAAAGAATTCTCTGCTCGCATGAAAGAGGCCGTCAAATACAGCCGTGAAACCGGACCGGCCGTGGTGATATCCCGGTATCCATGCGTGATCGATCTGGCAAGAAAAGGTGAAGCCGCCGAGCCGATACCCATCACAATCACTGACGACTGCGATGGCTGTGCTTACTGCATCAAGCAATTTGAATGCCCGGCGCTGATTTACCATGATGAGAATGAGGATGAAAAATACACGACTGTTGATCCTATTTTATGCATCGGGTGCGGTGTTTGTCTGAATGTCTGCCCGAAAGGGGCGATTGTTATTAAAGAGGATTGAAGTCGGAACTCGGATTGCGGAAGTCGGAAGCAAGGATGTGAAATGCGAAATTTGAAAAAGGTGCAAGGCGCGAGATAAAAGGTCAAGGTACAGGGATAAAGGTTAATCCAAGTCGGAATGCGGAAGGCGGAAGGCGGAAAAAAGAGTTCGGAATTAGGAAGTTGAAAAATTATGGAATTCGTAATATGGGAAGACAGAGAACTCAGGCCACAATGCAAAAGTAAATTTCAGGAGGCTCAATGACTGAACCAATAATGCAACAACTTATTATAAGCGGTGTCGGCGGGCAGGGGATTTTGTTTGTGACGCGTCTTCTGGCAGAGGCGGCCATCAAAAAAGGATTGCCTGTTTTTACATCCGAGACCCACGGTATGGCCCAAAGGGGAGGGACCGTCCTGTCCCATTTTAAAGTCGGGGATTTTTCAAGTCCCCTGATTCGGCCTAAACAGGCCGATGGTCTGCTGGTTCTCAAGGCTGAAAATATAGCAGTCCACAAGAATTTTCTGAAGTCGAACGGATGGGCCATTGCGAACGGTGAGCATGACGGCAAACAGGCAGCGGAAATTCCGGTTCATAATATTGATGCCGACTCCCTGGCCCAGGAGATCGGAAACCCGCAGGCCGCTAACCTTATCGTCCTCGGATTTGCCCTGGCCAAAGCCGGTAAGATCAAGGCCAAACAAGGTAAATTGTTTTGTACTATGACGGATATCAAATCTGTTTTAAGGAATCGGTTCGGTAAGAACAAAAAAATGCTGGAGGCATCTCTGAAAGCGCTGGAGGCAGGTTATGAAACATAAGATCGTTCGAAATTTTACACGATTAATGTATGTTTGAGCAATGCAAATTTTTTTGGACATAAGGACTCTATCTCTATTCAGTGGATTGATATCCGCATGCCTTTTTGTCTGTATGGTTTACATTTATAAGGCTCGAAAGACCTACCCGGGTTTCAATCTATGGACCCTTGCTTTTATGCTAAATTTTATAGGGTTTGTTTTATTAAGCCTTAGAAATATTCTTCCGGTTTTTATTACCGTTGTACTGGCCAATACTTTAATAGTACTTTGTTATGCATTTATAGCCCGGGGATTAGTTGATTTCGCTGATGGTGATCAGAATACTTGGGTGGATATTGCTCCTCTTTTTGTTTTCATTATTGCCTTTTCATATTTTTGTTACGTCTCACCAAATGTCAATGCTCGTATTGTGGTTATTTCTTTAGTAATCATGCTTGTCTGTTTGCGTTGCACTTCCATTGCCAGTCGAAAAATCTCGGTCATACTTGAAGGGAAAAATTGGCTATTGCTGACTATCTTTACATTGATGGCGCTATGGTTTCTTTTAAGATCAGCTCTGACCCTATCATTTGAGGGTAAAATTCATGATTTTATGTCAGCTGGTATCATACACGGACTCTCATTGATTATAGCAACAATTGGTAACATTTTTATTGCCATTGGCCTGATAACTATCAACGCACAGAGAATAGAAGAAAAGGTTAAAAAGCGAACTGCTGAGTTGAATAACTTAAACCAAGTACTGACAGATAGCGAAGAGAGATATCGCAGCCTTTCTGATGCTGCGTTTGAAGGGATAGTTATCTCTGAAAAAGGCATTTTCCTTGAAGTCAATAATACCATGGCCAAAATGTACGGCTACCCAAAAGCAGAACTTATTGGCAGGAGGGCAGCTGAATTTGTCGAAGCAGATATGCGGAAAGAGATTCAAAACAAGATATTATCCGGTTATGAAAAACCTTATGAATCTATTGGGATAAAGAAAAATGGTACCAGATTTCCTATAGAAGTCCACGCCAAGATGTTCGCATATAAAGGGCGGCAGGTTCGGGTTACTGCAATTCGTGATCTCTCTGAACAAAAGAAGGCCGAGGAGGCACTGCGAGAGAGTGAAAGGCGATACCGCGCCCTAATCGAGACTGCGCCCTCCATCATTCTGCATCTATCACCGGAGGGACGAATCCTGGGACTCAATCCCGAGGCAGAGAGGCTTTTCGGCTGCACACGAGCGGAAGCACTTGGAAAGAATTACTTGGAGAGGTTTATCCCGGGTGAGGCCCGCGGGCCCATCTACCAGGATTTCAAGGAGGTCCTTCGAGCAGAGCGAACCCGAGGCTACGAGAATCCGGTCACCGATGCATACGGAAAGGAGAGAATTCTGAGCTGGGACGTGGCTCCCCTCCTCGATGACAGGAATGAGGCGACCGGGGTCATAGCGATTGGCCAGGACATCACCGAACGAAAACAGGCTGAGAAAGAACGGGAAAAACTTATCAAGGATCTTCAGGAAGCATTAAAAGAGATCAAAACATTAAGAGGGATATTGCCGCTCTGCTCCTTTTGTAAGAAGATTCGGGATGATAAAGGCTATTGGGAACAGGTTGATGTCTATATACATAAACATTTACAGGCCGATATTTCTCACGGCATATGTCCTGAGTGTATGAAAGCGCATTATCCAAATGTGAACTTTGTCGACTAAACACTCCGGTTGATAAGTCCCCAGTTCAACAAATTGCAATGCCAGAAGTGTCAGTTTGAGAATCGTGAATCGGCAAAGTTTTCTTGGCAAGGAATCTTCATATTTCAGTGAATCAATCCAAAACAATATATACCCTAACATTGCATAAATTCTTATCATCTAGCCTGGCCGTTATGGCTGAGATCGTTGCTTTTTCCGGGCTGATGCTGGATGCTTGATACTCGATGCTG
>CACVKW010000822.1 GCA_902749685.1 Olavius sp. associated proteobacterium Delta 1
TATCATCATAAGAGGTATTGAGCGCAAAGCCATTTTTAAGGATGATTCTGATCGAGATAATTTTTTGGATCGACTAAGCGCCCTTGTATCTGAAAGCAAAACTGGTTGTTATGGCTGGGCGATTATGACCAACCA
>CACVKW010000823.1 GCA_902749685.1 Olavius sp. associated proteobacterium Delta 1
CGGAATATGTCAATGAAAATGAGACACGCACGTTAATAAATTAGACTCTAATTGATCAGTTTCCGGTCTATTGATCCAGGCCGCCGTTGGAAGTGATTTCGGCACCGGCTGTCTACTCTTAAACCGGTTCGGATTCTTTTCAAAAGCGGCAGCCAGTACATCGGACCGATGTTGAAGAATCTGCTGATCAATTCCGTAATGGACCTGTCCCGGGGTCATCAGTGCAATACCTGAATGACGATGTTCCTTGTTATACCAGTTGAAAAAATATTGACAAAATACTCTCGCATCCTGAATTGAACCGAACCTTTCAGGAAACTGCGGACAATACTTCAGCGTTTTGAACTGGGCTTCGGAGTACGGATTGTCGTTACTGACATGCGGGCGGCTGTGGGTTTTGGTTACCCCCAGATCGCTGAGCAGATGTGCGACCACCTTTGATTTCATACTCGATCCCCGGTCGGCGTGAAGCGTGAGCTGTTCGGCCTCGATATGTTGTTTGGCACAACTATCGTTGATAAGCCGTCTGGCCAAAGCAGCCTGTTCACGGTGAGCGATCATCCAGCCGACCACATAACGGCTGAAGATATCCATTATCACGTACAGGTAGAAGTAAGTCCATTTTGCCGGACCTTTGAGTTTGGTAATGTCCCACGACCAGACTTGATTGGGTTCGGTTGCCAGCAGTTCAGGCTTGACGTATTGTGGGCGTTGAACATGTTTTCTGCGTTCTTTGACACTGCCATGTTCAGTCTCAAGGATCCGGTACATGGTACGCACTGAGCACAGATACCGGCCTGCATCCAGCAGTTTGGCATATACCTGGTGGGGAGCATCATCACAAAATTGATCAGAATGC
>CACVKW010000824.1 GCA_902749685.1 Olavius sp. associated proteobacterium Delta 1
AATCACTTCCAACGGCGGCCTGGATCAATAGACCGGAAACTGATCAATTAGAGTCTAATTTATTAACGTGCGTGTCTCATTTTCATTGACATATTCCGAA
>CACVKW010000825.1 GCA_902749685.1 Olavius sp. associated proteobacterium Delta 1
ATATCCAGCATCAAGTATCAAGCATCCAGCATCTGCCCGGAAAAAGCAACGATCTCAGACATAACGGCCAGGCTAGATGACAAGAATTTATGCAATGTTAGG
>CACVKW010000826.1 GCA_902749685.1 Olavius sp. associated proteobacterium Delta 1
CAGATCGCACAGCCCCTTGATCAGATAGGTTCGGGACCTGGCCGAGTAAAAATCCACCGTGTCCACATGCAGCCGCCGTTTGGATTTTTCCTGCACAATGCCTTTCACCGTAGCCTTCAGCTTGCTGTCATTTTTCAAAAGCCCTCTGACTTCGTATCTGCGGCCGTCTACGGCCATGACAAAGCCATATTCTGTAGAGGTTACTTGTGGCTCTTTATCTTCTTTCTTAACCGCCTGATACGCAACAGGCTGGGCATGATCCGATTCCGCCTGCTGTGGGATCTTCGACAGTTCTTTGAAGCGCACGGGGGCATCCGCGGTTAAAAGAAAAAAGTCGTTGATGTCCCGGCCTTCGGGAAGATTGGCAACATGTGTCCGCAGGCCTTCAGCCTGAAGTCTTGCCGATACGGATTCTGAAGCTTCCTTACCGGCCGCATCCGCATCAAAGCAGATGGTAACAGATTGCACACCGTTTTGTTTGAACAACCTGCGATGATCTTCAATAAAACCGTTGGTACCGTAACAGGCAATCGTGTTTTTAATGCCGGCATTGATCAGGGTCAGACTGTCAATAATTGATTCGGTGAGGATGATCTCTTTATGGGCTTTGGCTGCCGGTCGGTTGAACAGGCCATGCCGTGGTCCGGGTAAATAGAGGTGATCCGGTACGGAACCTGTAACCACCTCATCGAGCCGGCGTCCGTAGATGCCGGCCGGGTTACCGTCAAGATCATACAACGGGAACGTCACATAGCCGTAAAAGTGTTCATTGCCCTTTTCACTCAAAACACCGAGTTGCTTGAGCTGATCGTAAATATCCCCTTCACCGGGCAGCGCATTGAGCAGCGTTCCGTTCGCAAAGCCGATTTTAAAATCAGAGAATAGCGTGTTATCCGTGATCCCACGTTGATTAAGGTATTGCCTGGCTCGCGGATCCTCGCAAAAGGCCGTGTGATAAAAATCAATGACGCGTTTGAGAAGTTTTAAAAGTTTTGCAGGCAGACCCTTTTGCCTGGCA
>CACVKW010000827.1 GCA_902749685.1 Olavius sp. associated proteobacterium Delta 1
GTACAACCTGATTTCTAAATCACTAATTTCCCGTTTATAACTGCCTGTTTTTATTAAAGGCAGTATTTGATTTTCAAATTATTTTGGACAGCAATGAGTATCTGAATAGCTTTATAAATAAATACAATGTTTAAAAAACTAATTAAAAATCTTTTTGAAATTACAGTTACCTTTATTTTTTTTCCTTTCATTCTAATTTCGGCAATTAGGTTCACTTCAAAAACTAAATCTAATCCGGATGTCGTTTGGGGTCCAAATGCGATAAATCCTATCAAGAATAATTCACTTGCTTTAAGAAAAGCTGGACGGATAAGTGACTCATATGTAGATATTATTTATAGCATTAATAATCGTGATGAATTCAATTATTATTATTTTGATAAAACAAAAAAACCGTTCTTTTATTTTCAAATTTTGATGCGATATTTATCGTTTATTGATGTATTAAGAAGGTATGATATTTTTATCACGAATTACAATGGCGGATTTTTGAGAGATACAAAACTTCGTTTTTTTGAACATATTTTTTGGAAAATTGGGAAAAAGAAAGTTGTTGTTTGGCCTTATGGTTCGGACAGTACAATTTATTCCGATATGATAGACCATTCATTTCGTTACGGGTACTTTAAGTCCTACCCTGAAATTGCTAAAAGAGAAAATTCCATAAAAAAGCAAATATGCTATTTTACAAAACATGCTGATTTCCTTATTGGAAATATACCTCATCATGAATCTTGCCCTAAATGGGATATGCTGACGATTGCATGTTATGGCCTTGATACGGAAGAGTGGAAACCGGATTCAAATTACACTTATGCAAAAGACGGTCAAAATGAAGCTGTTGTAATAATCCATTCTCCCAATCACCGATATGTTAAAGGAACCGAATTTTTGATAGAAACCTGCGAGCAAATTAAAAAAGATGGGTATAAAATTGATCTTAAGATTATTGAGGGTATGAAGCACAATAGATTAAAAAAATTAATGAAGCATTGTGATATTTTGGCCGCTCAATTTTTATATGGTTATGCATTAACCGAAATTGAGGGTATGAGTTTGGCTAAGCCTGTTTTATCGAATCTTGAAAATGATCATTATTATACTGCAGCAAGGCGCTATACTTACTTTAAAGAATGTCCGATTGTCTCAACAACCCCGGAAAATATTAAAGAAAATCTAATAAGACTTATACAAAATCCTGGATTGAGAAAAACGATTGGAAAAAAAGGAAGAGAATTTGTAATTAAATATCACTCTCTTGAAGGACAGGGTTTGATGTGGTCTAAGATCATTGCTAATGTCTGGAATAATAAAGATGAAGATTTATGTGACTGGTGGAAAGATAGATAAATATGAATAAACATCAATTGAAAGTTGCCTGGCTATGCCCCTACCCTATTGATAAACTTCCTAATGAAAAAGTAAAATATAATCAGTCAAAATGTTTTCATCCTGCAAGCTGGCTTGTTCATCTTTCGAATGCATTAGGCAAACTTCAAAATATCCAATTACATATTTTTACGGAAACAAATTGGGTAAACAAAGATTATCATTTCATCCACAATAACATATACTTCCACATATTAAAAAACCCATACAAGATTCCATTTTTTAAAAGAGGATTCCCCAGTAAGATTCCGATTTCGTTAATCACAGGGTATTATTTGAGCAGCATCAAGTTTTTAAGAAAAATAAAAATAATTCAACCTGACTTAATTCATTCTCACGGAACCGAAGGTCAATATGCATTATTTGGATTACGATCATTTTACCCATTGGTAATTAGTATTCAAGGAGTCATGAAATTCATGTCTAACTTTAACGATATGTATCAGAAGAAGATATTATACTATGAAAACTATTCGATTAAAAGAGCGAAAAATTTTGGTAGCCGAACAGAGTGGGTTAATAATTACATAAAGAGTATTAATCCGAATGCCAATATTTATTATATGCCAGAAGCCATAAATCCGGTATATTTTAAAGAATCTAATGTCGATAGAAAAGATATCATAATATATGTTGGGGATCTGCGAGAGAGAAAAGGAATAATTTATCTAATTAGAGCATTCAAGGAAGTTACTAAAATTTATTCCAAATATAAGCTTTACATAGTTGGAGATAGCAAAATAGAATATTTAAATTTTTTGAAGAAAAGTATTAATGAATTGGAAATTTCCTCTAATGTGAAATTTCTCGGCAAAAAAAATGCGTCCGAAATTAAAAAATATCATGATATTGCAAAGTTATTCGTTTTTCCAACTTTAATTGATAACAGTCCTAACAGTGTGGCTGAAGCGATGGTATCGGGATTGCCCGTTATTTCGAGCAATACCGGAGGAATTCCGTCAATGATAGATGATTCAAAAAACGGGATATTAGTCCCAAGTAAAAATTCTGATGTGTTGGCTGAAAAAATAATACACCTTATTAAAAATAAAGATTTTAGATCAAAACTAGGGGAAAATGCAACGTTTGTAGCACGTCAAAGGCATGGCCCCAACATCGTTGCTGAAATTACTGTTAATGTTTATAAGGATATACTAATTAGCTCTAATAAATATCTAAACAAACAATTATAATAGCAGAAAACTAAATTTGGAGGCTGCTGTATGAAAATAGCCCTCTACTCGCAGTACTTTGTATCAAAGTTTGAATATATGGAAAATGGTTTTTCTCGTGAGTTTCAACGATTAGGTCACGATGTCATAATCGTAACGGGTGTAAAGAGATATCCAAAGTTGTATTCAGAAGCACTTGAAATAAAGTTGGGTCAAAATAAAATTAGTCCGGGTGAATATGATGAAAATGGAATAAAAATAGTTCGTTTAGAAATGCGCGAAACAGGATTGCAAGGTAATATCGGTATACCTAAAAGATTTATAAGCAATTTGAAGAAATATTCAATCGATATAATTTTTTTCCAGTCATTAGAGCTTTATCAGGCTGCGGTCCTGGCGGTTATAACAAAATATTATCTGCGTTGTAAGCTGTATATGGTAGTTAATGAACATTATGTCCACAAAAATACTAGTGGAAACCCAAAAATTAACTCCCGTTTCAAATATTTCAAAAAATTTTTAAAAAAGCTTATCAAAAGAGCTATTCTTAAACTAAGTGACAGAGTGATCGGAATGAATGAATACAGTTCTATGGTTGCTAAGAAAATATGTCCCTCTGTGGAAAGTAAATTAGTAGAAGTTACACTTGCGGTAGACCATTACAATATATATTTCAAACCTGATTTTCGAATAATAATTCGTAAGAAATATGGAATTTCAGATGATAATATTGTTATTATTCATACCGGAAAACTATTGCCCTTTAAAAAAACAGATGTACTAGTTCAAGCTGTAGGAATTATCAACGATCCTAAAATTAGAATTATGCTTGTCGGTCATGGACCTGAAAATTATCTGAATAAGATAAAAAAAATAGCAATTTCATATGGTATTGATAATAAAATATTATTCATCCCTTTTGTTGATTCTAAGAAAGTACATCATTATTATTCTGCTGCGGATATTGCCGTGTGGCCTGATAGTCTGACCATCAGTACCATTGAGGCATCTGCCGTTGGAATTCCTGTTATTGTGCCCAATTACCATGGATATGAACATCGGACGAAATATAATAACGGCCTGAGAATTAGGCCAGGTGATGTAAAGGATTTAGTTGAAAAATTAAAATATTTGATTGCTAATGATTCCCGTAGGAAATTGATGGGAGAAAAAGGACGTGATCTAGTGGAGAGAGAGCTGAATTGGGAGAAAATTGTAAGTAAAATTTTAGCGTAGAATTCATCTAAAAAGGCAAACGGACCGAATTGGTAGTACAAGGATTCGATATTGTTATTTAATTAAAAAATGTCACTTACCTATAAAAATAAAAATTATTTTAAGAAAATCATAACACTTTCAATCATAAGTCTAATTATTGGGCATATGTCTTTAAGAATTTATTTTTCAAATTATTTTATTAACTCCTTTAGTATTGCAACTATACTTTTGATAATGTACTTTCAATTTGTTACTAATAGGGAAGTATTCGGATTTATTTTAGTTATATTTATTTGCAGTATGTTTCGGTTTGGAGTTAGTAACGGAGGACTATTTAATATCATAGGGTTTTTTATTGCTCCTCTTTTGTACCTCTCCAGAAGGAATAATGACGACCCTAAAATGCAAAATAACCCATTAAATTTTTTCATAATTATTTTTATTTTGAGTAATATATTTGGCTGGGCTATAAAGAATACAATGCCAACAAGGGATATGATCTATGGCATAATATCTTTATTTGGAATGATTTTTATTTTTATTATCACTAGTAAGGTAGAAATTACTAAAGAAAGATTAAATCTATTCATTCGAGTTTTGGTAGTTATATCAATATACATGTTTTTTGTTAATATAAATCAGGAATTCAATATCTTTAAAACTAGGACACCACTTTTGTGGGGTTCTGATATACAAAGTAGACATAGTTTCAGTACATTCGGTGACTCTGAATTATTTGGGGAATATGGATTACTTACTTTCGTCTTTCTTTACCCTCTACTGCTATCCAAATTGACAAAATACGACCTAAATTTAAACGAAAATATTGTTACTTTAGGTTTAATAATTTCACTTCTGCATATTATCATGTCAGGTTCACGATCGGTAGTTCTCATTTTGGTTTTCATACTGACTATTTTTTCACTGTTCTCTCATTTAAGTGGCACTAGAGTTATTAATAAACATTTTAACATATTTCCTTATGCGATTTTAGCACTGCCTTTAATTATTATATTAAATATGTTTTTTAAGTATGATTACATCTTATCAAGATTTTCTAAAATAAATTTTACAAAAATGAATATAGAAAATGTAATAACAGGACAAGAGATTAACAGAAAATACGCTTTCTCCTTTGCCCTAGACCGTATTAGCTCGGAGACATGGTTTGTCGGATATGGATGGGGAACAACTAAAAGTAATGGAAAGGCCTGGTTCAAAAATCCGTTAATACGAAAATTGAGAGCTGATTACCATAGTCTCTATTTGTCTTTGCCAATGTTGTTTGGTTGGTTTGGCGCTACCTCATTTGTGATGATAATATTAAATATATTATATAATCTAATAAAAATTATAATTAAAAATAAATTCAACTATAACTATATTGTGTTGGTGACTTTTAGCCTAATATTGTTGATTATATCTTTTTTATTCAATCAATATAAAATTAATTCAATGCGATGGCCCCAATATTTTATGTTGGTATGGGTATGGTTGGGATTAGCAAATGCTGTAATAAATACATATAAACAATCTTCATCAAACAGGTTAGAATATTGAAAATAGGATTATAATAAAAAAATAATAATAAGGAGCTGGAATGGCTAAAATACTTGTTACAGGGGGTCTGGGTGCTGTTGGTTCTCATCTTGTAAAGGAACTAGAGAGCCGAGGAAATAAAGTTTTTGTAATTGATCTCAAACATCATCATTGGGCTAAGAATTATGCAAGATGCGATATAAGCGAGTATAAGCAGGTTGAACGAATATGGACTGGAGGTGGCTGGCCATATGGATATACGGATAAACCAAGAAAATTTGATTATGTTTATCATCTTGCAGCTGAATTTGGCCGATGGAATGGTGAGGATTATTATGAAACTATGTGGCGATCAAATGCAATCGGTACAAAAAATATTATAAGAATGCAGGAAAAAGAAGGATTTAAAGCACTTTATTTTAGTTCTTCAGAAGTTTACGGTGATTATGAGGGTGTTATGTCGGAAGATGTAATGGATAAATTTGAAATCAGACAAATGAACGATTATGCTATGAGTAAGTGGGTTAACGAGCAGCAAGTATTAAATTCTGCTGCACAATATGGAACTGAAAGTGTTAGGGTGAGATTGTTCAATACGTATGGACCGGGTGAACATTATAGCCCGTACAGATCGGTAATTTGTTTATTTTGTTTCAGAGCACTTCATGACATCCCATATATTGTATATAAAAACCATAAGCGTACTAGCACATATATAACTGACTGTACTCGAACATTAGCGAATATTGTCGATAACTTTAAGCCTGGTGAAGTTTACAATGTTGGCGGAAAAGATTACCATGACATCGAAACAGCATCTAATCTTGTATTAAAGTATGCCGGTAAGAAAGAAAAGGATTTAGTTACGTACAAGGATAGTGAACTATTAACTACAAAGCTAAAACTTATTGATACTACAAAAGCTGAAAAAGATTTAAATAATAAAACTACCGTATCTCTCGAGGAAGGAATTAAAAACACTATCGATTGGATGAAAGTTGAATACAAAATCTAATAAAAATAAATATAAAGTATCTATAGTAACTCCAAATTATAATTATGAAAATTATATAGGTAAAACTATTGAGAGTATCTTAAAACAAAGTTACAAGAATATCGAGCACATAATTGTCGATGATGGTTCAACAGATAATTCTGTTGATATTATTAATTCATATATAAGCGAATATCCTGATAGAATCAAACTAATAACACAAAAAAATAACGGACAATCTAATGCATTAAACAAAGCATTGAAAAGGGTAACAGGTGATATAATAGGATGGATAAATTCTGATGATACTTTTTGCAACGACTCTATAAGTAAGATCATCGATGCATTTAGCAAAAATAAAACAGTTGATATAATTTTTGGCGATATGAACGTCGTTGATCTCGATGGTAACTATATTTATAAAAGAAGACACCTGAAGTTCAGTTTCATCCAAAGTTGTTTTGTAGGCTTTTACACAACACTGAGTTCAAATACAATATTTTGGAAAAAAAAAGCTATGGATGAGAATGGCTATTTGGATGAAAATTTGCATTACAACATGGATGGTGAATTCTTTTCGAGACTTACCAGGAATATGAAGGTTTTGCATATCAACGATTCCATCGCAAATTTTAGAAAACAGCCTCATACAAAAGCTTCTGAAAAATTTGACAACTGGAATGAAATAGTACGGAAAGAATTGATGTATGAGTTGAGAAATTCATATAATAATTTGCCAATTTCTAAAATTATTCCTTTCGAGGGTTCTTTTTTGATTCGTAAAACCATTTGGATTTGGAGAGTACTTAAACGTCTAATTCATTTACATTATTTTTTACAGAGGTACGAAATTTTCAGATATAAAAATAGAGAAAATTCAAATAATAAAATAATTTTAATCCTATATTTTTTTTCATTGCTGTCCAAAATAATTTGAAAATCAAATACTGCCTTTAATAAAAACAGGCAGTTATAAACGGGAAATTAGTGATTTAGAAATCAGGTTGTA
>CACVKW010000828.1 GCA_902749685.1 Olavius sp. associated proteobacterium Delta 1
AATCAACGCGGGATTACGGATAACACGCTACTTTCTGATTATAAAATCGGCTTTGCCAACGGAACGCTGTTAAACGCTCTTCCCGGCGAAGGGGATATTTATGATCAGCTCAAGCAGATCGGTGTATTGAGTGAAAAAGGACATGAGCACTTTTACGGCTATGTGACGTTCCCATTGTATGATCTTGACGGCAACCCGGCCGGCATCTACGGCCGCAGGCTTGATGAGATGGTCACAGG
>CACVKW010000829.1 GCA_902749685.1 Olavius sp. associated proteobacterium Delta 1
AACGTCGTCTTACCATGATCGATATGACCAATCGTTCCTACGTTCACATGCGGCTTGGTCCGCTCAAACTTTGCCTTTGACATGTTCCTGTCCTCCCCTGGTTGTTGGATAAAATTTGTTTAAAGGTTATCCTCTTTAACTTAACCCGCTAAAGGCCGCCACAGGTGCGATCGTATTTGCATGGCAGGTTGATTAGTGGAGCCCACGAACGGGATCGAACCGTTGAACCTCTTCCTTACCAAGGAAGCGCTCTACCGACTGAGCTACGTGGGCGATCTGATACGGGACCCTGTTTATTTCCCTGTCCTGGATAACATTCCATTATATAGACAGTGTTATAAAAAATTGCGCACTACCCTTTGATTCATTTGCTCAAAAAGCAACAGATGAAGGTGCTGCATGCAAAACGCAGTGTGTGGATGCGCAATGACTTATATCGTTACTGTATAAACTACTTTTGGAGCGGGAGACGAGATTCGAACTCGCGACATCCAGCTTGGAAGGCTGAAGCTCTACCAACTGAGCTACTCCCGCTCATATGATTATAGGCTTTATCTCCGATACAGAGGAATCACTGAAGATAAAAATAAAAGGGTTCCTTTATCCGTGCATGAATTCCAGCAGGAAGCCATGTAGTAATAATCGATCCCGTTTTGGGTGCCGAAATCTCCTACATACGCCTTATCTTCAGGCTGGTGGTGGGGGGAGGATTCGAACCTCCGTAGGCTTCGCCGACAGATTTACAGTCTGTTCCCTTTGGCCGCTCGGGAACCCCACCGTTTTGTTATTACAAATGTTGCTCGAAGCTAGCAGATTAGACAACGAAAAGTCAGTAATCCGCTATCTCCTGGCCATAACCTGGAAAATAGGGTTGTGAGTTTTTGCTGTTAAATTGTCTGGGTCGGCCAACGCCCCGCGTGAGTCGTCAGCCAAAAATAAATCTGGAGCCAGCGAAGGGACTCGAACCCCCGGCCCACTGATTACAAATCAGTTGCTCTACCAGCTGAGCTACGCTGGCCGCACAACTTAACATTTTAAATTAATTTAAAATTCTTTTGACAAAGGAAGAGGCAAACTTCCTTTACTTAAAACAAATTTATTTAACGATTTATCATATAAATATCAAGCTTATTTATCAGCGATTATTATCAATTAGATGTAATTAACAAGTGTTATAAGACTTAATCGTTTTATTCTATTCATTTTCTTATTTTTTCTAAGAAATACTTATATTTCTTATTAACAAAAAAATTACAGCTTAACAATAATCAAAAATACAACCATAGATCCAAATTGTTGGGCGTCCGGCGACAGGTCGATATTACTTTATGATTAATTTCTTTAAATATCAATGATTAAAAATAACCGTCAAAAAATTGTCTAACTTCTCAATTCAGAGCTCCGGAAATTCGACAACCGGCATTACCACAAGTGTCACGGTAAATTGGGTGATCGGTTAAAACCTGTTACCATGCTGATGCGGCTCCACATAATAAGCATTAATTTTCACTTGAAAAGGATCTCCGAAATTTTTGGCACAAAATTAGCATGATAAGCGTGCCATATGCCTCCGGACAGCTGTATGATTGATCCGCCCGAGTCAATATCAAAATATTTTCATCAGATTTCATTGGGCAAAAATGGTTTGTCCACAAGTGATATCTTTATTTTTCAGGGCCGAGTATTAAGCATTTCACTTAACTTGGGAAATTTTTTATATATAAACCCTTGACAATTTTAGCTATTTTTGATTAATCCCATATTAGGGAGCTTTACTGATCGAGGACAGCCGCCAGTTTCCGAAATTGAAATGAATTTTTGAATATCGTAAGGAATTGATTTGATGAACCGACGCCACTTTGTTTTTCCGATGTTGTTATTGTTTTTGTTAGGTGCATGTGCACATCTCTCTGCCGACCATGATAAGTCACCTGACCCAAATAATGCATCCGCTTCAGACCTGCTGTCGCCGGCAGAAGATGGAAAACAGGAGACTAATGCCCAACTTGATCCAGCCGGTTCAGCGAGTGCTGGGAACGGTGAAAATAAGACTGAAAACGGACTGGATGCTGATACCACCGCCACCCAAAAGATCCAGACCGACCTTGATGAAGCACTTGAGTTATGCCAGCTTTCCCAGGACTATTGGCAACAGGGTGAGTTGGAAAATGCCGTCGAAGCCCTGGATCGAGCCTATGCTCTGATTATAAGTGCTGATACATCGGATCAACCCAAACTCATTCAGCAAAAGGAAGATCTGCGCTTTATGATCTCCAAACGCATTTTGGAGATCTATGCGTCGCGTCATATCGTGGTCAACGGAAACCACAATGCTATTCCGATAGTTGTCAACCGGCACGTTCAAGCCGAAATCAACCTTTTTACCAAAGGCGGCGAACGTCGCTTTTTCATCGAATCTTTAAAGCGCTCGGGCCGCTACCGGGATCGAATTGTCAGTGCCCTGAAGGAAGCCGGTCTGCCGGAAGAATTGTCCTGGCTGCCTTTAATTGAAAGCGGCTTCAAAACCCACGCGCTTTCGAGATCTAGAGCCCTGGGTTTGTGGCAATTTATCCCATCAACCGGCTACAAGTTCGGGCTGCATCGTGACAAATTCATCGACGAGCGCATGGACCCGGCCAAGGCAACCAGAGCCGCCATCGATTATCTTAAAGAACTGCACAGCATGTTTGGAGACTGGTCGACGGTTCTGGCGGCCTATAACTGTGGCGAAGGAAGAGTGCTGAAAGTAATTCGAAATCAAAATATTAATTACCTGGACAACTTCTGGGATCTTTATGAACGACTGCCCCGGGAAACCGCGCGCTATGTTCCCCGCTTTCTGGCGACCCTGCATGTGCTGAACAATCTTGAGACTTATGGGATGGATCAGATCGTCGTCGATCAGCCATTGGAATTTGAAACGGTCATCGTCAACAAACAGGTCAGTCTGGGCAATGTTGCCAGATCCATGGGTGTTAACGAAAAAGTATTAAAAGAGCTTAACCCGGAACTGCGTTATAAAATTTTGCCCGGTGGCAGCTATAGCCTCAGGGTTCCACCCGGCAGCGGTGAGATACTGCTGTCGCTAATTGATCGCATACCGGTCTCTCGTCCGCCCCAACGGGCGTATGTCTATCACCGCGTGCGTCATGGTGAAACACTGTCGGTTATCGCGCGAAAGTATCGCACCAGCGTCGGAAGCATTATGCGGGCCAACAATATGCGTCGTTCAAATTATATTGTCGCCGGCAAGCGTTTAAAAATACCGCAACGTGGATATAAACAACAAACGACTAAAGTAATTCAGAAACCCAAAGATGGCCAGGCGGTCAGCCATGTCGTCCGTAAAAGCGATTCGCTTTATATCATCGCCAAACAATATGGTACGACAACAAAAAAAATCCAGGAACTCAATAACCTAAGGACAACGACGCTGTATAAAGGGCAGCGCCTGACGATTTTTTCAGGCAGGCCCCAAACGCCCCCTGCCGTTGACGGTCTCGCGACCTATGAGGTTCGAGCCGGCGACAGTCCGTTTGTCATCGCCAGGCGTCACAATATGCCGCTGGATCGCCTGCTGTATTTAAATCAGCTTTATCCCGGAACCACAATTTTCCCGGGGCAGAAGCTGTACATTGAGTAATAGACAGAGGTCAGAAAAATAAGAAAGTCGCGGTTCGCTTGTCGAGCGAAACAATTTAAAAAATCCGATTTGCCAAATCCCGCTGCCGCGGGATTTGTCAAACTTACCTCATTTCACATCTCCTATCACCGTCTATGAAGCTACCCCCAACGATCTCGACTCTCAACCAAATCGTATCCGGATTCCGCTTGCATAACACTTAATTCCGAAGTAGTATCCTATCACCAATTAACCATTCAAACGAATCAACCATTTAACCAATCAAGGAGGTAACATGGCGCAACTGTCCTTTAATTTGGAGGATAAAGTCTTTGTGATAACCGGCGGCAGCCGGGGCATTGGCCTGGAAATCGCCAGGCTTCTGCTGGATCAAAAAGCCAGGGTTGCTATTTGCGGCAGGAAGCAGGAGGGGCTGGAGGCGGCCGGGCGGGAACTCAATGGCGCTGAGCGTTTAAAAACCGTACAGGCGCACGTTGCCAAAAGCGAAGACGTTGACCGGCTTTTCGAAACCACAATAGAAGCATTCGGCAGCATTGACGGACTGATCAACAATGTCGGCATGAACATCGGCAGCGGTGTGGTCGATGCCGACCCGGGCCTGTGGAATAAAATCATCGACAGTAATTTAAACGGTACATTTTTATGCTCCCGCATTGCTGTCCAAAATAATTTGAAAATCAAATACTGCCTTTAATAAAAACAGGCAGTTATAAACGGGAAATTAGTGATTTAGAAATCAGGTTGTACCT
>CACVKW010000830.1 GCA_902749685.1 Olavius sp. associated proteobacterium Delta 1
GGGCTGATCTCGGGTCGGGATGGCTTCAGACCCCCCGATGTATTTGATTTGAACCTCACCGGGATATTTTTTTTGAAGCATTTCATTGGCCCGCTTGATTTAGGGCAGATAATCTTTGACAACACCACTATGATTTTTGCCCCAGGCGCTGATGGCCTTAATGGTGATCTTTTCGGCTTTGGCCAGGCTGGCATTGAACGATGACACACCCACCAACAGGCAAATGCCGAGCGCGACGACAATGTAAAACATTCTTTTGCTTGTCATGATTTCTCCTTTCTATTTACAGCCCTGCCCCGGAGGTCGTCCCAGGCCCGGTCCGTTTCCGCCTGAATGGTCCGGATCTGATCCGGATCCAGGTGTTTGAACCGTCCCTGGGCCATGAGATATTTTTCCACGGGCAGGTTTCGTGATGAGTGGTTGATGGTGTACTTGAGTCCGTTCTCTATTTCGTAGAGGGGGAAAATATTGGTTTCGACCGACAGCATGGCCACCTTGACGGCCATTTCGTCGCTGATTTTCCATCCGGTCGTGCACGGCGAGAGCATATGGATGAACCGCGTCCCCCGCATCGCTTTGGCCTTATGAATCGTGCGGGTCAAATCCTCGGGGTAGGCGATCGAGGCCGTCGCCGCGTATGGCATGCGGTGGGCGGCCATGATCTCCATGATTTGCTTCTTGCGCCGGGTGTTGCCGGTCGGGGTGGTGCCGGTCCAGGTGAATTGCGGCGTGGCCGATGAGACCTGGATGCCGGTGTTCATGTAGCCTTCGTTATCCATGCAGACGTATAGGATGTCTTCGTTGCGGTCGGCCGCGCCTGAAAGTGACTGTAAGCCGATGTCGAAGGTGCCGCCGTCACCGGCCTGGTCGGGCGGGATGACCACACCCTCAGGGCAAAATGTCATGCAACGATCGCAGCCCACGCAGGTGCCGCAGCACAGGCAACGGTCGGCTTTCTCGGAAGCCTGCGAAGGGGCGAGACCTTTTGTGACTTCGACGCTGGAATGCACCCGGACGGCAGGATCTTCCTCGGGCAGTTGCTGGGGAAGTTTGGGGGGTGTAAACAAGAGCGTATTCGGATCCGGACGGGCGACTTGGTTCGGCTGCCAGCCTGGCGGACGTTCAACCCAGGCCGCGATCGAGAAAGCGGGTCCGGGTCCCAGCGTGACCGCCTGCAGGGCATCATCTGTCTGATTGCCTGTCAGCGAGAGGTGTATTCCCAGGGCCGCCCGCTTGCCGGTGGCAATGGCATCCACGACCGAGGCTTGGGCCGGCGTCAGGTCTCCGCCGGCAAACCATCCCGGCTGCGAGGTACGCCCCCAGCCGTCAACCCATATCCGTCCCTGTTCCCAGCGCAGCTCGCGCAAAAAGGGCTCGGCCCGGGGTACCTGGCCCGCAGCGACGATGGCCAAATCGCAGGCCAGCTCCCGTGGCGCTTCGTTAATCGGCACCGGCCGCAGACGGCCGTCCGCCCCCGGTGCCTCTAGGCGCATTTCGGCCAGGCGTACCGCCTCGAGTCGGCCGGTACCGCCCACAAAGGCGACCGGCGCCACCAGCATCTCGATGGTCACCCCCTCGGCTTCGGCTTCGGCAACCTCATCCTCAAAAGCCGACATTTGTTGCCGGGTGCGGCGGTACAACACCCGCACGCGGCGAGCGCCGCATCGTAAAGCGGTGAGGGCGGAGTCCAGGGCGGTGTTGCCGCCACCGATCACCACAACGTCTGCATCCCGGGCTTTAGCTTTCAAGGTGCTGCTGCGCAGAAACGCCAGTCCCGGCACAACACCGTCAAGTTCCTCACCCGACAGATTCAGCGGAAGATGGGCATCGGCTCCGGGAGATAGAAAAACAGCCGCATGCTCGGCCGCCAGGACAGCCAGTGTCTTCTCATCCACTAACCGTTGTGTATGCAGGTTCACCGGCAGCGTCCAGAGGCGCTGCAGGTCTTTTTCCACGGCCTCCAGCGGCAGGCGAAAGCCGGGGATGCCATGGTTTGTAAGACCGCCCGCCCGCTCGGCGGCCTCCATCAGGGTTACCGGATGTCCCAGACGGGCCAGGTGATACGCGCAGGTCAGCCCGGCCGGACCGGATCCGACAACCGCCACCGGCTTGTCGCAACCGGCTGCACTCAGCAATCGCGGATTGGCCTGACCATGGTCGGCCGCTGCCCGTTCCAGTGCCCGTACATTGACCGCTCCGTCCAGACCAATCAGGTTGCAGGCCGTCTGACACGGGTGATAGCAAACGCGTCCGCACACGCCGGGCAAGGGACTCTCTTCCAGGAAAGTCGCCAGGGCAGTGTCAAAGTCACCCCGGGCGGCGGCCCGCGCAGCACCGACGATATCGTTTCCGGCGGGGCAGGCTACCCGGCAGGGAGATGTTTCTTCTACAAAGCGGGGGCGCACGGCGGTCCAGGAACCGGTCTTAAAGACAGCCGTGGTGTTACGGGAAATCGGAATGATGGTTTCAGGATCCAGGCAGGCAGGACAGGTGCGATCAGCCATGAGCACCTCCGGGTTCAATGATTTGTACTTGATCGAAGGCCAGACTGGCGGCCTTGACATTGTTTTCAGGATCAGCCGGGGTCATCTCGCGCACGGCATCCAGGATGGGATCCTTTGCCAGGTAACCGCTGAAAGCACCGTAGGCGCCGACCATGGCGGTGTTGTAAAAGCGGTCCAGTCCGGCCTGGCGGGCGACAGCCAAACCGTTCACAAGTCCCAATTTATAGGCCGACAGTTCGCTGAAAGCCTCCCGGCTGCGGCGGGTATTGATGAGAATGCTTCCGCCCGGTTTCAGCATGGAGCAAACCGTGGCGGGATCGAACAGACTGTCGTCAAAACTGATGAAATCGCTCGGATTCTTAATCTCACACTTTAACAGGATTTTACGGTCATCCACCCGCAGAAAACTGGCTAGCGGTGCGCCCCGCCTTTCACCCCCAAAGACCGAGTAGCACTGCGGATACTTACCGGCTTTAAAAAAAGCCAGGCCCAGCATCTGGGAGGCGAGTACCACTCCCTGACCGCCGCGGCCGTTGAAGCTGATTTCGATCATAAGTATACTTTCGAATAAGATTGCTTATACACAGCGTCATATTAAGTTTCGCATCGACCTTTCAAATTGCTGGTTTTAAATTGCCGGATACGGTCAATTATGCAGAACGCTGTGTATGTATGCGAAAGGATTTATGTCGTTCTGTATAGAAATAGTTACAAATGACCCAGAGCCCAACTTTAGGGCACTGTACCCTAACGCCAAATATGGTGTCAATAAAAAACTTGCCGCAAACCATTGCGGGAAAAGACGGGTCGGTCGATCGACAAAGGCTTTTGGATATCGCCGGGCGCAGCGCGAAAGGCAACGAGAATATCCCTAATATATCCCGATTGACTTATTCTCCTATTTTAGCCATACTTGCAATCCATCAACAAAAGTTTTACTTTTAAAATACTAAATTTTTTGAAAGACCGTGTTTTGAAGAAGGGGCGCCGTTTAGCGCAGCAATTGTGGTGATAAGAAAATAACCCCATAGGGACGGGAGAAGCGAAATGTACACGAAAACATCAGTTGCAACCGTTGCCGAAGCCTACCTTGAACTCTTGGCCTCCCGCGGTATAAAATATTTTTTCGGAAACAGCGGCACCGATTTTGCGCCCATTATCGAGGCCTTTGCCAAACGAGACGCTGAAGACAATCACGCGATTGTTCCGATTACCGTGCCGCATGAAATCACCGCCGTTGCCATGGCTCATGGTTACACGATGGTCACCGGCAAGCCGCAGGTTGTCATGGTGCATGTAATTGTGGGCACCGCTAACGCGCTGGGAGGGATTATCAATGCCTCGCGGGCCCGGGTACCGATGTTTTTCACCGCCGGACGTACGCCGTTGACGGAACAAGGGCCTGTCGGCACCCGGGACCTGGGAATCCACTGGGCCCAGGAGTCCTTCGACCAGGGCGCGATGGTGCGGGAGTTCGTAAAATGGGACTATGAGCTGCGGCTCGCATCTCAACTGGAAACCGTTGTGGATCGCGCGCTGGCCATCGCACAAAGCGAGCCGTTCGGTCCCGTGTATCTCACACTGCCAAGAGAAGTGCTGGCAGAAGACATGACAACCTTTCAATACGCCCAGCCTTCGCGCATCAAAGGCGCATCAGCAACCGTACCGGATGCCGCTGCCGTTGAAAAAGCCGCTAAAGCCATTGCTGCCGCCCGCAATCCGATAGCCGTGGTTCAATCGCTCGGCCGCCAACCGCAAGCCGTCGAAGCACTGGTGGAACTGGCGGAGACAATCGGACTGCCGGTTATTGAGCAATGGCACACCCATGTAAACTTTCCCCAGGACCATTTCCTGCATGCCGGTTACGATCCGTTGCAATATCTGCAGGAAGCCGATCTGATTCTGGTCATTGAAGCGGATGCTCCATGGTTTCCCCGCTTCTCCGAACCGCCGCCCGAGACTTCCGTCATCCAAATCGGTCTGGATCCGCTGTTTTCAGACTATCCGCTGCGCGGTTTTGCTTCGGATATCACGCTGTCCGGAATTCCGCGCCTGACGCTGCTCGCTTTGAAAGAAGCCCTGCAATTGATCGGTCTGGATGCCGCAGAAGTCAATTCCAGGTGCGAGCGCTGGCGTCAGAGACATGTGACGCAGCGAAAATCATGGCAGGCAAACACCCAAGCGCTGCAAGACAGCCACCCCATCGATATGGGCTGGGTTTCGGCCTGTATCGGCCAACGGCTGGATGATCGAACCATTGTCATCAATGAATACACTCTGGATACGACCGCGACCTGTTTCACGCGGCCCGGAACGTATTTTCGGCATTCCCCCGCCGCGTCCCTGGGATGGGGATTGGGTGCCGCGCTGGGAGCAAAGCTTGCCAGACCGGGTCACAAGGTTATCTGCTGTGTCGGTGACGGCGCCTATATGTTCGGCGTACCGGTGGCCGTCCATCATGTATCCCAGGCCTATCAACTGCCGGTCTTATTTATCATCTTTAATAACGGGTACTGGAATGCATCCCGCCAAACCGCCTTTAATTATGCTCCCGACGGCTATGCGGCCAGGGCGAAGTCCGTCCCACTTTGTGAAATAAAACCGTCCCTGGAATATGAAAAAATTTGTCAGGCCGCCGGGGGATACGGCCGGCGCGTTGAAAAAGCTGAAGAATTGCCCGAGGCCATTGATCAGGCCCTGGCGGTGATCGAGTCCGAAAATCGTCAGGCCCTGTTAAACGTCATCTGCCGGTAATGAACGCCTTGATCGTCAGGATAAGAATTCGCTTTTTGAGAGCGGATCGAGCAAAAAATCAAGGTTAATAGGGTTGTGTGACGTCTGGGCCAGGGATAGCGGTAAATTACCTGCCTGACATAAGGGCGGAAAAATCCATATTTTTGCTCAAAACGCTCCTGGTAAATCTGCGCGAATGTTTCAAAACAATCTTCGACACAACGATAGTAAGCGGAATCCTGGGGCTTGCACTGTCGATAAACATCCAACGTGCTATGGGCGGGGCAGCGGGCTCTAGCAAACTATCTTTTCGTTGTTGAGTGAACGAACGTCTTAATTAACCTGGGCGAAAGATAGAGCAAAGAAACGACAGCGCCTTTCGCTATTAACAGCGCGGAACGTTTGAACTCAGCAAAAGCGACCGATTCAGATAGCACACGCGTTATTTTACGGATTCGGGCATCATCGGATCAAATAGCGAGCGGATAAACTCCAGATCCATGTATTGCTGCAGTTTGGCCCAGGTGTCCGGGTTTTTCATACCGGAAAACCGGGTTTGATAGGCCACCCAGCCCATGGCCGACCAGGAAATGCCGCGCAGGTAAACAAATGGATCGCGCAGGCGCACCCGCTCTAGCAGGGTATCGCGCAGGTGGGCATCATCGATTTGTCGGCAATAGGTTTTGAGAAAATCACGTTTTTGTGACGGCGACATCCGCCAGTCGGTCTTCCAGAGGGTGGTCAGGGGCGAGCAGAAGTGTGACAGGTCCTGGGACGGGTCACCCCAACGGGGCATCTCCCAGTCCACCAGGTGAACCGTTCCGTTTTCACGATTCACGATGAAATTGCCGGAGTTGACTTCCGTATTCACGATGCAGGGCCAGGGGTCCTGCTGATAGTATTTTTCATTGGCCCGGGCCGAATCGGCCCATTCCTTCAGATCGATCAGGTATTGCCGGATATCAGGGTCTGCCAGTTCCGATTCGAAGTACTGCCGCAAAAGCCCGGTACATTCCTCAAATATCAGTGACAGGGCCGCATCCTCTCGAATCAAGTGGTTTTTTTCCGGCGGCACCTCAATCTGGTGGATTCTGGCAAATAGGCCGGCTGACTGCGGCAGGTCCCGGTTATAGTCCAGAGTTTCCCCCGGCAGGTAATCCATGATCAGGATGCCCCGGTCGATAATGCGGCGCGTATCATCGACGAAATGGGGCCGGGGGGTCACTCCGCTTTGCCGCAACAGGTCCAGGGCTTTGTATTCGTAAACGATCTGGTCATCGCGAGCAATCTGGCTGCCGATGTTCACCCGGAAAACAAGTTGGGTAGAATCTGATGTAATCAGATAATTAAGGTTGTACTCCCCCTGGGCCAGGGGCGTGACCGCAAAATTGCGACCATGCATAAGAGGGACATCGTTCCAGTCTCGGCCGGCCAGATATTCAGCTACTTTGGGCAGCATGTCGGTCATCAAGTTTTTTGTCATAATCTATCAAAAATAATCGGAATGCCAAAAAGTTCGTAAGCTGTTAAGTTCATTAGTTGGTAAGCTAAATAAAAAAGGATTCAGATCCTTTAAGTCTTATAATCTTATCAACTTATGAACTCATCAACTATTTATTTATCCGTGTATATCTGTGAAAATCCGTGTCCCGTTATAATAAAGATTCAACCGGATAATTTCAAACAGATTATTCTTCGGAAGCAAATATGCGAATTTTTTCGGGCGGCAGGTGCAGGCCGACATTTTGCCCGGGAGAAAAATCGGCATCCGAAGTCAGGACCACAAATCGATTGCCCTGACACTTTACCCAGATGCGGCTGGCGCTGCCTTCGAAATTTGTTTTTTGAACCCGTCCCTGAAGATTATATTTTGCTTCCGAGGTGATGATAATATCTTCCGGACGGATGGTGGCCGTCAGCAAATGCCCGTTGCCGTTGGTCTGTGACGTCGGGACGGTTGCAAATTCCGAATGAAAATGACCGTCTTTTATGCGGCCCCGGATAAAATTACAGCCGCCGAAAAAGCGGGCCACCTCGGGATCCGCCGGCCCGTAAAAAAGATCCCTGGGTTCGCCGACCTGGCGCAGCCGACCGTCTAAAAGCAGACCCACACGGTGCGATATCATGAGCGCTTCGGCCTGGTCGTGGGTTACAAACAGGGTTGTGATCCGTGTTTCAGCCTGAATATCCTGGATTAATTCGCGCATTTGCTGCCGCAGGTTGGCATCGAGATTGCTCAACGGCTCATCCAGCAGTAAAATGGCCGGTTTGAGCACCAGGGCCCGGGCCAGACTGACGCGCTGTTGCTGGCCACCGGACAATTCATGAACTTTGCGCTGTCCCAGACCGTTGAGTTCCGTCAAATACATGATTTGCTGGATTTTTTTGCGGATGTCCCGGCCATGACATCCCTGCATGCGCAGGCCAAAAGCGATGTTTTGTGCCACATTTAAAAACGGGAACAAAAGGGATTTCTGGAACACCATGACGGCATTGCGTTTTTCCGGAGGCAGATCCTTTACCGGTTGTCCGTCAATTATGATTTCACCTTTATGCGGCTGTATCAGACCGGCAACTGCTTTGAGGACCGTGGTTTTACCGGTCCCACTGGGGCCCAGCAAGGCAACCATCTCCCCGTCAAGTACCTCAAGGCTAAAATCGCGAACCACCGCTGTACCGCCATATCGGATGGTTAAATTTCTCAAAAGCAGTTCTCCCATCAGCGCACCCCCGCAATGCTTTTACCACCCAGATATCTGGCACTAAAGAGCAGCGCCAGAAATGCCGGGGCGACAAATACCATGCTGACCGCCGCCGCCACCGGCCGGTCACCGCTACCCATGAGCGCAAACAGCAATATGGGCAGGGTGGTGATTCGTCCGCCACCGATGATCAAGGTGCTCAGGTATTGACTCCAGGAGAGCAAAAAGGAAAACAAACCGGCCACCATGATGCCGGGAAGTGTCAGCGGCAGCATCACTCTCGTAATTATTTTCCAGGAATTTGCGCCCAATGAGCGCGCCTGGTTTTCGTAATCGGGATTGTAATTTGAAAATACACCCCACATGACAAAAACCGAATAGGGCAGACAAAACGTCAGATGAACCAGCACCACACCGATAAATGTTTCAGCCAAACCCAGTTTGATAAACCACAGATGCAAGCCCATGGCAACACACAGCGGCGGGACAATTACCGGCAGCATCAGCATGACCGAGATTGTGTCTTTGGCCCTGAAATTGTATAATCCCAGGGCCCTTCCGGCAGGGACCCCGATCACGACAGAGACCGCCGCGGTGGCGAGCGCCACCAGTATACTCTGGATTAAGCCGGAAATGATTTGACTGCCGGCGGTACCGAAGACATATTGCCAGGCTCTCAGTCCCCAATGTTCGGGCCACAGCTGCGGGTAAAACCAGCGGCTGCTGAATGACCATATGATCAATACCGTAAACGGCAATAAAACCGAAGTGATCAGCGCGGCAAAGGTGATATTTCGATTTAACGGTATCACAGGACCACCCCGCGGCGCCGGGCTATCTGGGTCATCAGCTGGGAGAATACGATGGCAACGACAATAATTGCCGCAATAATCAGCCCGGTGGCGATGCCTTCGGGACGGGCCAACAAGTCCACATCGCTGTAATTTTTGTAGGCCCACACCGGCAACATCACGGGGTAGGTTTGACCCAGCAGGAAAGGCACTTCGAAAGCGCCGAAGGTGTAGGCAAAGACAATCAGACAGGCAGCGCCCAGGCTGGGAGAAATGGTGGGCAGGGTGATGGAACGGAACCGCTGCCAGCGGCCGGCTTTAAGCGTCCGGCCAACCTCTAATAGTTCAACACCGCTGCGTCGCAACACCGATAAAATCATCAGCGTGATAAACGGAATCTCTTTCCAGACATAGGTCAGTATAATTGCGATACCCCAGCGATCGTTTACCAGCAGCGGAAACGCAGCCGAAGAATCGATTAAACCCAGTTTGACGATTACTCTTGAAAGAAGGCCGGTCGGCGTCAGCATAAATACCATGGCCACTGCGATCACCAGATGCGGAACCGTCAAGGGAACCTGGAAAATAAAATGAATCAGGCGGCTTTTTGCAGATAGCGAGACCAGAAAAATTGCCATACCGATGCTGATGGCCCCTGCGATGACAGTAGCCGACAGCGCGACGTACAGCGTTAACACTAAACTTTGTAAAAAATCCGGATCTCCAAGTACATTGATAAAATGTTTGAAGGACAGAGATTTCATACCGGCTGGCGGCAAATACCCCAGGCTTTGAATCAGGCCCAACGCCAGTCCACCGCCGAACAAAACCACCACGACAATCAGAGCTGGTGCCACCATTCTGCCTATTGTCAAAAAGCCCGGACTGTTGCGTGTCCGAGCGTTTGAATCCTGTGTTAGACGCCTGGTATCAGCCTTCACAGGATAGGAAGCTATGAGTTGCCGATCCATAGGTTAAGATATGAGTCCAGTCGTTTTAACTGAAAAGCGAACCGCAGAACCGCAGAATGTCGAATATCGAAGGATTGACTCGCTGCGCTCTGTCTAAAACATAACCTGATGGGTGCTGAGGACTTTGCATGTGGCTGTTTTCACCGCCCATATTCTATCTAACTCAGTCCTCTTTATTAGGTTCTGATCTGTTTTCTGTCGTCTGACATCTGTCATCTGTATTCTGTCATCTGCCTTTAAGTACGTGCTGGTCCCAGCCCCTTTCGAGGCGGATTAATATTTTCGACGGCGGTTCCGGAAGCTGATGGCTTTGCAATTCTTTATCTGACAGGGTGGCGATACCCCGCGGCAGGTTCTTGAATTTTTCCTGCCAGCCTGGATCCAGGCGCTGGATATCAATTGCCGGCATGTCTCCCCAGACTTCGATGTCCGCCTTTTTCAATTGAGCTTCCGGTGAAATCAGGAAATTTGCCACGACCATGGCCCCTTCCTTGTCCGATGCGTTAAATGGAATGGCAACAAAGTGGGTGTTGCTGATGGTGCCTTCTTTAAACACGAAGGTGCGCACTGTGTCGGGATAGAGGCCGTCGTGGATCATCTCAGATGCTTTTCCCGGATGATAGCTCATGGCAAAATCCACTTCCCCATCGGCCAGGAGTTGATGCAGTTGGACCGGGCTTTGGGGATAAGTTTGGCCCTGGCGCCACAGATTCGGAGCCAGGCCAGTCAACACCTGGTACGTTTTATCGGCTGCTGATTCAAAATTCTGTTCAGTATACTTGCCCTGCCAGGAATTTACATCGCCGGCCACATGGTAAAATACATGACGTACAAACACTGAACCGGTAAAATCCGGCGGCGCCGGGTAGGTAAAGCGACCCGGGTTTTGCTGGATCCAGGTTAGCAGGTTACCAACGGTCTGCGGCGGATTGGGGGTGCGCTTTGAATCGTATATCATGACCACCTGAGCACTTCCCCAGGGTGATTCCAAGCCATCCACGGGTTCACCAAAGTCGTTGGAAACCGATGACCGATTCCAATCCACCAATTTTTGATTGGGCAAGTGATCGGCAAACGGCCCATACAGCAAATCGTTTCTTTTGCAGGTGCGAAAGTTCTCTCCATTGATCCACATTAAATCGACCTCGCCGCCCTCAGTTTTGCCGGCCTGTTTTTCAACCAGGATTTTGCTGACCACCTCGCTGATGTCTTTAATTGGTACCTGACGCAGTTTGATTCCGTAAAGGTCCTTAAGCCGTGGGGCCAGATAGCCATTTACATATTCATTGGCGGATGAGAAACCGCCATACATATACCAGTCTACTGTTTGGCCGCGGGCGCGTTCCAGAACCTCCGACCAGGTAAACGCATTGGGTTGCGATGTGAAAATTAAACCCGTCATCACGATGAGAACACTGATTAGAAGCAGCCGCCCTGCATATTGTTTTATTAGCGCCATTTATTTGCCTCCAGAGTATTTTGCATAGAAGGTGTTTTAAAACCAATTCTATTCTAAATATCCGGTCGTATAAAATGCCCCTGCCTTACATATGAGTCACAATTTCCCGCGCAAACTCCGAGCATTTGACCTCGGTGGCTCCTTCTATCTGACGCGCCAGATCATAGGTGACGATGCGGGATTTAATTGTGGCCTGAAGGGCGGTGCGGATTGCATTGGAAGCTTCGCGCCAACCCATGTAATCCAGCATCATGGCGCCCGACAGGATAACGGAACTCGGGTTGACTTTGTCGAGTCCGGCATACTTGGGTGCAGTTCCGTGAGTGGCTTCAAAAACCGCGCAGCGATCGCCAATATTTGCACCCGGTGCCATCCCCAAGCCACCTACCTGGGCGGCCAGGGCATCTGACAGATAGTCGCCGTTTAAGTTTGGTGTGGCGATTACATCAAACTCATCGGGTCGCAACAGGACCTGCTGGAAAAGCATATCGGCGATGCGATCCTTGATTAACACTTTGCCTTCAGGGTATTTTCCGCGATAATCGTCATAGAGTTCTTTTTCCGTAATCGTCGCATTGCGGAATTTTTCCCGGGCCACTTCATAACCCCATTTAGCAAAAGCGCCCTCGGTAAATTTCATAATATTGCCTTTGTGCATTAACGTGACGCTTTTATAATTGTTTTCAACCGCGTGGGCGATAGCTCTTGCCACCAATCGTTTCGTATTTTTGGCACTGATGGGCTTAATTCCCAGACCGGCGTCATCCGGCAGGCTTGTGCCCATCTGGCCGTTTAAAAAACTTCTGACCTTTTCGGCTTCCGAACTGCCGGCCTCAAATTCGATACCGGCATACAGGTCTTCCGTGTTCTCCCGAAAAACCACCATATCGATCTTTTCAGGATGTTTCATGGGGCTGGGCACGGTATCAATATACTTAACCGGGCGCACACAGGCATAAAGGTCCAGTTTTTGTCGAATTGCAACATTGAGACTTCGGATTCCCTTACCCACCGGTGTGGTCATTGGCCCCTTAATGGCCACGACATGTTTTTCAATTGTATTCAGGGTTTCATCCGGCAGCCAGGTGCCGCTCTGCTGAAAACTCTTTTCCCCGGCCAGCACCTCGAGCCAGATGATTTTGCGCTTGCCGGCGTATGCATTTTCAACGGCGCTGTCCATTACCAGCTGGGCCGCCCGCCAGATGTCCGGTCCGATGCCGTCTCCTTCGATAAAGGGAATGAGCGGGTTATCAGGTACATTCAGGGATCCATCGGTATATTTGGTTATTATTCCTTGGTTTGTCATTCTTAAAATCCTCTTGCGAATTATTTTCTAAATTTCAGGTAATTTTGTACAAATAGTAATACTGAAAATTTGATTTTGCTTTGAATAGGCCTCTTTTTTAGGGCGAATATTTTTCCTGTTCTTTAACGGCATATTCAGGACTTCTTTTGCAACCTAGGGCAGCCCACCGTGGCTGTCGGGTTTGGTCGGCACGGTTGCCGACTTTGCGTGCATCTGAGCCAGGTTTATCCGGTCGGCACGGTGGCCGACCCTACTTACGCCCTGCACCGTGAGCCGAACCCCTAATGCCATTAATTTATCGTTTAGCTATATACCTTAAACCTTTTACCCTAAACCGCTTATTTTCCAGTTACCAGCAATCAGTATCCAGCATCCAGCATCCAGTATCCAGCATCGAGGATCCAGCATCCAGCAAAGCAACCCGCGCTGCGCACCCCCGCGCACCCCGCGACTTAGCTCTCCCGCATCACCTTGCGCAATACATAAGGCAGAATGCCGTTGTTTTCAAAGTAGGCGACATCCACTTCGGTGTCCAAGCGTGCGATGACCTCAAAATCTATCTGCCGGCCATCATCTTTGACGGCTTTAACCCGCAGCACTTTGCGCGGTTGCATATCCTCAACGCCGCTGATGGAAAATATTTCGGATCCGTCCAGGTCGAGACTATCCCAGCTTTGACCCGCTTTAAATACCAGCGGCAGGGCCCCCATGCCGACAAGATTGCTGCGATGGATCCGTTCATAGGATTCGGTGATGACGGCTTTGATGCCCAGCAGGTTGGTTCCCTTGGCAGCCCAATCCCGCGAAGAGCCGGTACCGTATTCTTTGCCTGCCAGAACCACCAGCGGTATGAATTCCGCCAGGTAATCCATGGCCGCATCATAGATGAACATTTCCTCGCCGGCCGGATATTTAAGGGTATAGCTGCCTTCTTTTTGCTCCATCATCTGATTTTTAATTCTGATGTTGCCGAAGGTTCCGCGCATCATGACCTCATGGTTGCCTCTTCTGGAACCGTAGGAGTTAAAATCCGGCTGGGCAACATTTTTAGCGATTAAGTACTTTCCGGCCGGATATTTTTGCGGAATGGCACCGGCCGGTGAGATGTGGTCGGTGGTAACCGAGTCCCCCAGAACCAGCAGCGCCCGGGCATCCTCGATATTTTCGGCCCGATCCAGCTGCAGTTTGAAGCCGTCAAAATAGGGCGGTTTTTTAATGTAGGTGGAGTTTTTATCCCAGTCAAAGGTGGTGCTCTCCGTGACTTCGAGTTTGCGCCAGAATTCGTCGCCTTCAAATATTTTTTCATACTCGCTTTTGTAAAACTGCTTCTTGACATGCACATTGGCCAGTTTTTCAATTTCTTCCGTGCCGGGCCAGATATCTTTTAGATATACCGGTTCGTCATCGGGTCCCAGCGCCAGCGGTTCGCGGGTCAAATCAATATCGATTCTGCCGGCCAGGGCAAAGGCCACCACCAGCATGGGGGATGCCAGAAAATTTGCTTTCACGCGCTGGTGGATGCGGGCTTCGAAATTGCGGTTTCCTGAAAGAACCGCTGCCACCGTCAGATCATTCTTGGTGACGGCGTCATCAATTTCAGGGGGCAAGGGCCCGCTGTTGCCGATGCAAGTGGTGCAGCCGAAGGCCGCCAGATTAAATCCCAGCGTTTCAAGGTATGGTAAAAGACCGGCGTCTTTCAGGTAATCAATCACCACTTTTGAACCGGGCGCAAGCGAGGTTTTTACGAAAATCGGGACCTGCAAACCTTTTTCTACCGCTTTTTTGGCAACCAGGCCGGCTCCCAGCAGGACAAACGGATTGGACGTATTGGTGCAGGAAGTGATGGCGGCAATCACGATGTTGCCGTCACAAAGCTTTACTTGCTGTCCGTTAAAGACAATGTCGCAAACCTTTTTTTTGGGTGTGCATGCTTCTGCCCGGGTTGTGCGGCTGCCGGATTCGTCATGGTATTTTGAAATATGTTCGACATCGGTGTCTCTCTCATAATCACATCCTAGAATCGTGGCAAAGTTGTCTTTAAGGTCGGGCAGACTGATTCTGTCCTGGGGCCTGGCAGGTCCGGCAACGGCCGGCGTAACCTGCGCCAGATCCACCTCGAGCACCTCGCTGTATTCGGGATCTTCCGATCCGGTATAGAAAAGCCCTAGCGCCTTAGTGCAATGTTCTACAATTTCAGCCTGTTGCTCTCGATTCGTGATCTTAAGGTAATCGATGGTCTTCTCATCAACCGGGAAAAACCCCATGGTGGCGCCGTATTCCGGGGTCATGTTCGACAGGGTGGCCCGATCCGGTACGGTCAGTTTTTTCATGCCGGGACCAAAGTATTCGACAAATTTTTCAACCACCCCGTGGTTTCTGAGCATTTGGGTGACGCTCAGCACCAGATCGGTGGCCGTCACCCCTTCCTGTAATTCACCCAGCAGCCTGACACCGATAACTTCGGGTATCGACATATAATAGGGTTGCCCCAGCATAACTGCCTCAGCCTCGATGCCGCCGACACCCCAGCCCATCACGCCGATACCGTTTATCATGGTGGTGTGTGAGTCCGTGCCGACCAAGGTGTCCGGATAGGCCGTGACACCGTTTCCATTGCTCTCTGCGATAACAATCTGTCCCAGGTATTCGAGGTTGACCTGGTGGCAGATTCCGGAATTGGGCGGGACGACGCTGAAATTGTCAAAACTTTTCTGGGCCCATTTAAGCAGCGCATATCTTTCCGAATTTCTTTCGTATTCCTTGGCGACATTTTTAGTCAGGGCATCGGGGGTGCCAAAATAATCCACCTGCACGGAATGATCGACCACTAAATCCACCGGCACCAACGGATTGATTTTAGCCGGATCGCCCCCCAGATCTTTGACCGCATCGCGCATGGCCGCCAGATCCACCACCGCCGGTACCCCTGTAAAATCCTGCATCAATACACGCGCGGGATGATACGGTATCTCCAGCGGTGCGTCATAATGTTTTTGCCATTTGGCAATATTGAGCAGATCCGCTTCTCTAACAACCCGGCCGTCTAATTTGCGCAACAGGTTTTCAACCAGAATTTTGATGGAATAGGGCAGTTTGCGGAGCGACGCGATTCCCTTTGCTTCCAGCCGGTTTATATCAAATATTTGATATTCGGTGCCCTGAACTTTGATATGCTTGATGAAATCGGTTTTTTCCATGGCGGCTCCTTCATTCCGTGTGTTGATTATAGATAGATCGAAAATCTGTTCCCGCGGATCCGGAGACTTTATATCCCGTGGGCTTCGATTTTGTGGACATATTTCACCCATTCAGAGCCGTAGTGATCCTCGGCCACTACACGTAAAGGATATCCGTGTTTCTCAGGAAGCGCCTTCCCGTTCACCTGATAGGCTAAAAATATTTTATTGGTGGCAATTTCATCTATTGGAAATCGTTCAACTTTTGCATAGCGCCCGGCAGGCCCCCTAAAGCTGACATGGGTGATTTCCGCTTCGGCTTCGGCCATTGTTAGCAGTTCCGTGACCGAAATGCCCTTCCAACGTCCGTGATTAGTAAAAAACCCCGGACAAATCAAGAGAACATTTCTTTCGATGGACGGCAATTTAAGCAGCTGAGCATAGGTTAATTTTAACGGTTTCTTAACTTTTCCGGTTACTTCCAGGTGCCATTGGTCCAGATTTACCTGATGATCCGTCAACCCCATGGTCTCGAAATCTTCCAATGGAATTACTTGCAGGTTACGCGCATCCAGAGTTGCGGGGTTGCGGTCTACCAGACTGGACATTTTAGTGCCTTTGGGCAGGATGACGCGCTTCATTTTAGCCCAGGCAGATTGAAAGGCAGTTGAGAGCGAGCCCAAGAAAAGACCGATACCTGCCAGAAACCGGATCGTTCTTTTAATAAAATACCTGCGGGTGGCTGTGGATTCGTTTGTTGCCCGGTTAGTTTTCATTTCGCTTAAGGTGTCGAATGCCGTTTGATTCGGCGACGATCACGTCGCTGGCCAGTTCCAGAAAGAGCCCGTGTTCAACAATTCCGGCCCGTCCATCCAGCTGTGCCGCTAATTTTGCGAGATCGGTGATCGGGCCGAAATCGGCATCCAGAATCAGGTTGTTTTGATCGGTTTTAAAAATAGCGCCGTCGCCCTGGCTGCGAATAGACACAGATGCACCTAAAGATTTTAAAAAAGATGCTTCTGTTTTACCGGCAAATGGGATAACTTCCACCGGCAACGCCCATTTTGTGCCAAGGTGGGCAGAAAGCTTGCTATCGTCTACGATAATGATATTTTGGCGGCTGGCCTGGGCGACTACTTTTTCGCGCAGCAGGGCGCCGCCGCCGCCTTTAATCAGATTCAACTGCGGGTCGACTTCATCGGCCCCGTCAATCGTAATGTCGATCTGTTGTTTTTCATCGAAGCCAACCAATGGTATTCCCAGTTCAGTCGCCAATTTTTCGGTTCGAGCGGAACTGGGTATTCCCACTATGTTTTTTAATCCACCGGATTTTATCCGTTCTGCAATGCGTTGAATCGCAAAATTAGCTGTACTACCGCTGCCAAGTCCAACCACCATATCGGATTCGACAAATTCCGCCGCACGGTTGGCTGCTATTTGCTTTAATTCATCCTGGGATGCCATGGATCTCCTCTTGTGTTTATAAGGCCTGAATTTGCAGAGTTTCTATGCTGTGGCTGCCAGCCGGAATTAGGGCAGACAGCCAAGCGCATGGCGCAGAGAGCATAGGGCGAAGTGCATGGCACATAGCGCAGGCCTATATGGCATAGCGCATAGGGGAAAAGAAAAGCAACTATAAACAGGACTCTGCCCTATGCCCTCTGCTCTCTGCCCTGTGCGCCCTGCTGAACTAGGCGATCTCTTTTTTCGGCCAGGCTTTGCATCAAGGCGTCAAAAGGCTTGGCGAAGGCGATGACCCCGTCTTCCTGGAGCTTTTGGGTGATGGAATTCAGATCAATGCCAAGGGATTTTAATTTTTCAATTTGCCGGTGTGCCTCATCCACCCCCCGGGTCAGGGTTTCAGCCGCTTTTCCGTGGTCGATAAAACTGTCGACAGTTGCCGGCGGCAGGGTGTTGACCGTCTGGGGGCCAATGAGTTCGTCCACGTAGATGGTATCCGGGTAATCCGGATTTTTGGCACTGGTGCTGGCCCATAACACGCGCTGCTCCCGGGCGCCCCTGTTTTTTAATTCTTCCCAGCGAGGCCCGTTAAAGATTTTCTTAAACTCGGCATAGGCGACTTTTGAGTTGGCGATGGCGATTTTGCCCTGCAGTTCTTTTGCGTTTGCTTCTTCGAGAGCTTTGTCGACCGCCGAGTCAACACGACTGACAAAAAACGATGCGACCGATGCGACCCGATTTACCGCATGTCCTCCTTTCACGGAGGGTCCGGATGGAAGCAGCTTGTCGAGCCCGGCCAGATAAGCGTCAGCGACAGCCTTATAATTTTCGAGTCCAAAGATCAGGGTGACGTTGACATTTACGCCGGCACCGATCAGTTCAGTTATGGCCGGTATGCCGGCAGCAGTGGCCGGCACTTTAATCATCACGTTGGGACGATTCAGGGTCTCAAACAGGCGTCTGGCTTCAGCGATGGTTTTCTCGGTTTCGTTGGCCAGATGCGGATTGACTTCAAGGCTTACGTAGCCATCCATGCCGTTGGACGAATCGTAAATAGGTTTAAGCAGATCAGCCGCCATACTGATATCTTCGATCGCCAGCGATTCATAGATTTCATCGATGCTTTTCTCGGTTTTGATCAACTCTTTGATGGCTTCGTCGTAGTCATTGCTGCCGGCGATGGCTTTCTCAAATATGGCCGGATTTGAAGTAATTCCCCTGACACCCTTGTCGATTAATGTCTGGAACTCGCCCGTGGTGATCAGTGAGCGGCGAATAAAATCAAACCACACGGATTGACCTAATTTTTCAAGTTCAATTAGCTTGGGCATTGGAAATTCCTCTGCGATCTTTTTCATCATTCAGCAGCTGATAAACTGGTTTAATGTATTGAGGAAGGGGATGAATTTAGTACTGCGCAAATATGACGCGATGAAAAAGATATATTATTTTTTTCGTTTGTGTTTTTGCGGCCATTGCGAACCTTTTCAATGCGTGCTAGATTCTCTTTTCATTTGGCGAAATCCGCTTTGAGCAGACATGCTTGCTATAGCATCAATATCAAAGATCGTCCACCCCTATTGCTGGAGCCGCGGGATCGTTTAAATGAATACTGTGAATTTTTTCGTTATAGGCCGGTCGGGCAGACTTGATCATTAATCTATCAACTTAATTCTTCAGCTTTTGGGCAGCAAAGAAAGCCGCCCCCCACAGTCCACTTTCTTCATTGGTATTCAGATATACCGGGATTTTCTTCAGCATGGGCGCCATTGTTTTTGAGTTAGTAAACTGCCGCTCAAATGCCGGGTGCATTACGAGAAGCGGTATTTTAGCCGCGACACCCCCGGCAATATATACGCCGCCGCGGGCCAGCACTTGCAAGGCGTAGTTGCGGCAGGATCTGCCGTAAAAACGTGCCGTCCACTCAAGCGTTTCAGAATCATGTGACAATCCGGCACTGACTTCAGCCGGAGTTAATTTCTCTCCCGCAAGAAATTGGTGCACGAGACTCAGGCCTCTGCCGGAGACGATATATTCAGTTTCGACATAAGGCGCACTCAGTTCGTCCATCACAAATTGCATGAATTCAAACTCCGCCGGCGACTCAAACGGGAAAACGCAGTGACCTCCCTCAGACGGAACCGCCACATATCCCCCGCTTCCATCCGGGGTCAGCGCGGCCATTCCCAATCCTGTCCCGGCACCGATAACGGCTAGCGGTGCGCTGGAATCGATCTGTCCTGCTATTATCCGCCTGGCTGATCGGATGATCGGTGAGCGGCAGGCATAGGCCTGGGCGACGAAGTCATTGATCAGGAAACAGGTCATCAGATTAAGATTCTTAAGGCCGCTGGATAGATCAATATCCCATGGAATATTGGGCGGATTACTGTAAACACCGTTGATGATTGGTCCGGCGACTGCCAGTACTGCTATATCGCTTTGGTCAATGGGCAGGGAAAATTCTGATTGGTTCAGCAATTCAAGTAGATGGGATAGAGAATTTGAATTGCGGGTCTCAAGCCACCGGGTAGTTTTAAGCGCCAGGGTGCCTTTTTCATTAAGGGTAAAATGCGCAAAACGGCTGTTGGTTCCGCCTATATCAGCGGCGAGGATACTTTTCATACGTGACCTTAATGGATACTCTGTCTTCAGTTTTAACGTATCGAAACCATTTATTGATTGAGTCGTGGAATGATGGAATGCTGGAATAATGGAAAAATGGGTTTAGAGGAAATTGATCTCATCTGGAAGCGAAAGCGTGTTCCTTTTTAAACTGCCAACATTCCAATATTCCAGCATTCCACCATTCCAGTAGAAGAGAACCCCCATTTTTTAGTTGAAACAGCGCCGGTATTTAATTGAATTAGCGCTTATTGCCCTCACCCTTCTCCTTTGATCTTCTTAATGATCCTGGGAATGAAAAATGAGAAGATAAAAAGGCCAATCGAAAAGAATACCTTAAATGATATCAAGCCTGCCCAATTACCGGATGCCCAGACTTCTTTTAAGGTCCCGATGAAAAATGTGAATATAAAGGTCCCCACAATGATACCCAGACCGGTGCCGAATACATAATCCCAGAAATGAACTTTGGTCAACCCCATACCGAAATTCATGGGGGTGAAAGGAAAATACACCAGCCGCAGGTACAGTACGGTGGCAAACCCATTGCGTTCAATGGCGTCATCATATTTTTGCAGGCGCTCACCAATTAATGAGGCCGCAAAGTCCCGGCCCAGCGTTCGTCCGATCCAAAAGGCTGCACCCGCACCAATCATGGCACCAAACCAGACATACACAAATCCCCAGTAGGCCCCGAAAATCGCGGCACCCAGTCCGGTCAAAAGTGTGCCCGGCAGGAACAGACAGACCCCAACCGCGTAAATCGCCATAAAAACAACCGGAGCCCAAAACCCGGCAGTCGCCAGAAAACGACCCAGTGCCTCTGCATTCAAGTGTTCTTTGATCGGTGTGTAGCGTACAAAAATGATGGCCGCCAGGATAAAACCGACAAAAATGGCGGCTTTCAGCATGGCCTTGCTGCGATTCTTCGGCCCCTCGGTACCGGCTGTTTCCATAATATCGCGCTCCAAGAAAAAGGTTTCAGGTTTCACGCTGACTCGGTATTACTGACTAATCTGCTAATTGCTGCAGGTCCGGTACTCCCCGCCCGATAGAACTCAAGCAGGTCCGTCCGATCATCACAGTCCTCACACCTGTCTAAAATGGGTGTCAAAAACGACCAGCTTCTCTCTACGGCATCCTGGCGCCAGAAGAGCATTTGATCGCCGAGCATACAATCTATCAATACCTTTTCATAAGCGTCCAGAACCGGTCCCGTATAGTTTTGCTGGTAGTTAAAATCCATGGTGACCGTGCGCAGGCATACCCGGGCACCGGGGTTTTTGGTTTGAAACGTGAGCGTTATCTTTTCATCCGGATAGATCCCGATGATTAACCGGTTGGCGACAATGGTTTGACCGAGGATGTGGCGAAATAATGAATGGGGGACGGTTTTAAACCGAATCGTAATTTCGGTCAGTTTCCGGGCAACCCTTTTGCCGGAGGTCATGTAAAACGGCACACCCTGCCAGCGCCAGTTGTCCAGAAAGACTTTCATCATGGCAAAGGTCGGTGTCAGTGACTTCGGATCCACCCCCGGTTCTTCGCGATAGGCGGGAGCCGGTTGGTTGTCGATGACACCGGCACCGTATTGCCCAAGGACCAGGTAATTCTGCAAATCGGCTATTGGAAACGGCCTGAGAGCGCCAAACACTTTGCTTTTTTCATCGCGCACCAGATCGGCTTCAAAACGGGCCGGCGGTTCCATCGCGATCAGCGCCAGCAACTGCATCATGTGATTTTGAAACATATCCCGCAATACACCTGACCGTTCATAGTAACCTGCCCGATGTTCCACGCCGAGGGTTTCGGTGGCCATGATGCTGACCTGATCAACATATCTCCGATTCCAGATGGGTTCAAACAGGGAATTGGCAAAACGAAACATCAATACATTTTGAACCGTCTCTTTGGCCAGGTAATGGTCGATTCTGAAAATCTGATGTTCGCTGAAATGTTCGTGAAGACTGCGGTCCAGATCCATCGCCGTATCCAAGTTTATGCCGAAAGGCTTTTCCACGACAATGCGCGACCATCCGTTGCCATTGGTCATTTCGGCACTCAAACCGGCCCGGCCGATCATCTGCGCAACCGTTTTGTATAAAACCGGCGGCAGCGCAATGTAGAAAATCCGGTTTCCCGGGGTATTGTGGCTTATGTCGAGATTTTTCAGCGTTTCAGCCAGGTTGCTATAGGAGGACAAATCCTCGTAATCAATTGGCCGATAGTGAAGCGCAGCAGAAAAAGCCGGCCATTGGTCTTGATCCAGAATTGCTGCATCTATCAGGGCGGTTTTCATTTTATTTCTGAATTCATCGTCGTCCATCCGGGTGCGGGCGCAGCCGACAATTTGAAAAGCTTGCGGTAAACCGTTATTGAGATACAGGTGAAATAACGCTGGAATCAGCTTGCGGGCGGTTAGGTCCCCGGTTGCCCCCAGGATGACAATGGTGCATGGATCGCTTGGCCCGGGCGCAACACACTCTGTGGGATCGACACCCAGATCCGGGGCTGTGACCGAGGCGGTAGCCGCTAATTCTTGCATCCTTTGGTTGCTTGCGCTGCTTTCCATATCATGACCCTATTGCGGATAATCGACACATATCAAATTTCAAATCGCAAAAGACAAATAATATCCAAAATCCACTTGAATATTAATCATTCAACACATGAATCTTCAGCGCAAGCTCTGCCTTTCAGATGAAAGAAGAATTTCAGACCTTTTTGTACTTTCTCTGAAAAAATTTTGGGCGAAAAAAAAGAACCGGCAACTTTTTTGTTAATTTCTCCCAAGGACGGATAGGGATGTATGGCTGCCGCCAGTGTGGAAAGCTTAACCTTCCCATTAAGAATGGCCACCCATTCATTCAGTAAATCTTCGGCATGGGGGCCCAGAATCTGAATGCCGATCGGTTTTTCTTTGTCGTCGAGAATCATCTTGATTTTGCCGACTGTTTCACCTTCAGCCAGGCTGCGGTCGTTATCTTTGAATTCCTCCGTCCAAACATTATAGTTGATTCCGGCTTCGGTGGCACCTTTTTCATTCATGCCGATGCTGCCCAGGGGCGGATCGGTGTAAGTGCACCAGGGTAAAAAAGTATAGTCTGCCTTGCGGGGAAGACGAAAGATGGCATTGCTGACCACAATGCCGCCTTCATACCCTGCAGCATGGGTAAACTGAAAGCCGCCGTTAACATCGCCGGCGGCATAAACGTGCTTGAGGTTGGTTCTCAGACGGTTGTCGACGATGATCCCCTGGCGATTGAATTTGACGCCAATATCTTCCAGCCCGAGGCCCTCGGTGTTGGGTCCCCGTCCTAACGAGACCAGGATCATTTCCGCCTTCAAGCTAATGGTGTTGCCCTGCCTGGTTTTGATCTTTACCTCTTTTTGACGGCCGAGATCGGTAACTTCCTCGATGGAGGAATTGAGGTAAAATTCCACACCTTCAGAACTGAGAACCTCTTTGACAGGGTCTGCCAGATCCGGGTCTTCTTTGATCAGAATCTGCGGGGCCATATCCACCACAGTAACCTGGGTTCCCAGCCGACAAAACGCCTGAGACATCTCGCTGCCGATGGGGCCACCCCCCAGAATAATCATGGATTTCGGCAGATGGTCAAGGTAGAAGACTTCCCGATTGGTAATATAAGGTGTTTTATCCAACCCTTTGATGGGCGGTGGGCTGGAAGAGGATCCGGTGGCAATGACCCAGGTTTTGGCCGAATAGGCTTGCCCGTTCAATTGAATGCTGTGGTCATCCGTAAACGTCGGCTGGCCGAATTCTACCTGAGCCCCAAGCCTGCAAAAGCGTTCCCTGGAATCATGATGCTGGATGGTGCCGATCACGGATCTTATTCTTTTGGCAACTGCTTTAAAATCCACCGGTGGTACCTCCACCGGCGGCAGGCCGAACTTTTCAGAATTTTTCATTAAGTGGTAAACATGGGCTGATTTTAAAAGTGTTTTGCTGGGCACGCAGCCAAAATGCAGGCAGTCACCGCCCAGTTCCTTTTCTTTTTCAACCAGAAGCGTTTTGGCCCCCAACTGGGCCGCACCGGACGTCACCGTTAAACCGCCGGCGCCCCCACCGATGACACCAATATCATAATCATAATTTGTCATGAGCAGCTCCTATTTCCCGTTCAGCGACCAATCGTAAGCCAGGTACTTGATGTTGATTTTTTCCGGTTTGGTTTGCAGTTTCTTTTTTAACGCTTCATTTGCATACTTGATAAAAAAGCCGAGTGCGTCTTCGTTAAAATCCTCTGAAAACCATTTGAAAATCCGGCTGACATGGAGATTGCGACCCTCCAGTCGATAGTTATTGGGATTATTGATAAATGACCGGGTGGCGTCATCCAGTTGTTGATCCAGTTTTTCCGCAAGATAAGGCTCGGGACGTAAAGGCGGACAACTTTTCGCCGCACAGTTGATGGCAAAATGAACCCGGGGATCCCTGAAACGGGGTCTGAGAATGTCATGTTCAATATGGTCCAAAGAAACAGTCTCCCCGCTGAGCCGCACCACCTTTTTCTTCCAGGGACCGGTGTTGAAAATGCCAAGCTCTTTTATTGAATCGATAGCCGGGTATTTCGTCAAAATCAGTTTTATGGTCCAGGCGTTGTAGACGTTGGCATAGAAAGCAAACTGCTCCTTGCGCGAAAGCGTTTTAGGGTCGACGCTTTGAAGGAGATCGAGATATTGATCCAGTTTATCTTCCTCGGATTGAAATCCTGCATAATTGACGTTCCCGTCTGCAACGTATTTATGCAACAGGTCGCCGAAAAGACTGTGGCTTACGCTGGAACCGGTCGAAGCCAAAAGCGGTATTTCGATCAACACCACCGTGATCAGGAAAGCAAAAACTGCTGCTGCAAGCAATTGTTTGATCTTCATTTTATAACTCCGTTGGGTGTGCCGCATTTAAAAGAAGTAAATTATGCTAGCCCAGGCAAAGGGATTAATCTTTTGTCGCGTCTTTGAATAAAAACTTACACTAATTGGTTGCCAAGATGGGAGATAATCTGATTGCTGGATTATTTCAATACGCCGGGCCAGTTCCGGTTAGCTTTTTCGATGTATCCCGGGATATCTTTTTGCCATTTTTTTTGGATTTTGCGGCTGTAGTTCAAATATAATTTACCGTCTACAATCTGCCACCCGTATACCGGATCTATTTTAGCGGTAGTCCCTAGCGCTACGGCATACGCTCAGTATCCTCCATACTGGGGCGCATATTTTTCGGGTGTCGCTTTGAAGATCTCCAGGTGCTTTGCGCTGGAAAAACGCCATTTAGCCCCCTGCCAGCGGTATTCAAATTTTGCTTTTCCTTTTATCGGCTTCGCTTCGGTGAAATAGGCGACCGGGTCGTACCCTTTCACGGCGACACCGCTGAAGTTGGTATTGACAGAATCTTTTGCCAGGCCCACTGCCGGTGCTCCGATCAAAACTGCTGCCACAACTGGAATAAATATAAATAAGGCTATCGCTGCGAATTTCATCGTGTATCCTCGCTGATTTTTTTTGACAGATTACTGATTTGTGATTAACTAAACTTATGGTTGGAATGACAACAGTCAAGACAGGCGCAATATTTTTGTAAGGAATCTGAATATCGAACGACGTGAAAATATATTCTGAGCGGCTCATATGAGTACTGTCGTGAAGCCCGTACTTCTTTAATCAGGGGATCGGGTAGAATTTGGCAGAAGACTACTTCAGAAGAGGGATTCAATTGAAGGTCGCACTGATAATCCACAGCAATATATTGAAAAAAGTTGATGGTATGACCTCTTATTACAAGAAGTTGTGCCAATACACCCCGGGTACGGACCATCAACTGGATGTTTTCATGCAGGATCCCGACCATGAAAAAACGCTGCAACATAATTCAACCCGCTTTTTCTTAGTCCGGGTAAAAACTTCTTTTCAGGCCCTGCCGGAAGCCTATTTATCATTCAATCCCTTCTACTATATTAAGCTTGCCTGGTATTTTCATGGTGTTTTCAAAAAAGAAAAATACGACTGTTTGCAAGTCGCTTCGGCTCATCCCATGAGCCTGTCGGCGATAGCCGCTGCCAAAAGGCTTGGTATTCCGGTGATTGGGTCATATCACACGTTGCTGCCAGAATATGCCAGATACTGGTCAAATGGGAAATTCGAGTCGCTGTTTGGCGGCAACCTCATCGCCTGGGGACTGACGGCGTTCGTAAGTGGCTGGACCAGACTTGCATACGGGGCCGCCGATACCATCCTGGTGCCGACTGCAAAGGTAAAACATTCCCTTAAAAATAGCTACCGCCGCAAACGCATTGAGGTTATTGGACGAGGGGTTGAGGCCGGAATTTTTAGACCGCAAAGAACTGCCGGGCCGAAATTGACCGCTTTGTATGTGGGAAGAGTTTCAGTCGAAAAAGATCTTGAGAAACTTGCCTTCTTCAGGCGCCACCGTGACATCCAACTCAAGATTGTGGGTGATGGGAAAGACATTTGCGATATCCGGCAAAGATTGCCGTTTGCCGATTTTAAAGGCCGGCTGCAAGATCAGGACCTTGCCCGCCAATACCGCTATTCAGATATATTTGTTTTTCCTTCCAAAACCGATGCCTATGCCAATGTTGTATCGGAGGCACTTTGTTCCGGGCTGCCGGTGGTGGCGTTTGATGCGGCGGGCGTCGAAGACCGCGTAAAAGACGGCATCAATGGATTTTTGGTGGAAGGTGATTCCGAATTTGAAAAGGCTGTCTTAAAGTTGAAAAATGTTCACTTGCGGGCAAAAATGTCACATCTAGCCCGGCAGACTGCGCTGAGTCTGAAATGGGAAGTCGTATTCGAGAAGCAGTTGAACGCCTTTGCGATCGCAATGGTTGAACGGCAGCAGAAACTAAAGAATTTTTTTCCGATTCTGCGGCAGGTGCTATACGCATTTAATTTCTCACATGCCTTGCTGGGATCGGCCCGCATGGGATTTTATGTTTTTCTGGCCAACGCCAGTGCCGGATTAGCGGCAGGATTTGGTGCCGGTATCAGACAATCATTTATCTCTTTTCTAATGGTCGGATTTAATACCAGTTTTTTTGAATTTCTTTATTTTCGCAGCCGCAAACTTTCCATCATCCTGCCAAGCATTCTGACAACCATCGTGGGATCATCCATCCATCTGTTCTCAGGCACACCCAACATTTTTATGACGGCCGGCACCATATTGGGACTGGCCCTTTTCAATTTCAGCATGCTGTCTGAAATTCACCGGCGCCATGAAACGATATCTCCCTGGGAGTTGACGAGGATTTTTACCCGGTATCTGATAAACACGCTCCGGCGATTAAGCCGATCGCTTAAAAAGAAGTTAGTCGTATTTGCACCACAGCTTCAGGCTTTTCTGGCCCGTTCTTCAATTGCAAAACCCTCGAAATGATTTACTTTTTCGCGGGTTTCAGGTTCGTAGCGAAACAATCGCCCAGCGATCTGTACGGCGAGACGGCCAGGATGACTTTGCAAACACCCCGCATGAAAGGCAACCCAATGTTTAGATGGCACTACATCAACAGCAAGTATATGTACATCGGTATTCAATTGATGAGCACGGCGCTGGCCTTATCAAAAGGCCTGACGCCCTCGCAGATTATCTGTGCCAATCCATCCTTGCCTTACGGCGGCCTGTCGATCGCCTCCAAAACCAAAATTCTGGAGCGTTTCAATACGCGCAAACAATTTTTGCATCAGCAACTGATCCCCAGAGATATGCACCTCGTCGATCGAAAAGCTCTGGCACGCTCGTTTCTTGAAACGAATACTTATCCGATTATCGCCAAACCCGATCGCGGTGTCGTCGGAATCGGTGTGCGAAAGATTGACTCCGAAAATGATTTAAATGATATCCTCAACATTATGCCATCTGATTACATGCTTCAGCAATACTGTGATTATCCTCTGGAATACGGCATCTTTTTTTGCAAATTTCCCGATGAACCCCGGGGCACCGTGGTATCCCTGACCCAAAAAATTGCACCGTTTGTTTTCGGTGACGGCCGCCACAATGTGCAGCAATTGGTTCAGATTAATCCTGATTTTAAATACAATAAGGATGCACTGCTTTCGCATGCCCGGAACCTGGATTATATTCCCAAAAAAGGCGCGTGGTATCAGGTGATTATCCAGGGCAGTCACACTTATGGATCAATTTTTAAGGATCGAAATGACCAGATCAACAAACAGCTTGAATCCTGGTTGAATGAACTTTGCGCGGTGGATGATGAATTTTACTTCGGTCGCTTCGATATGAAAGTCAAAGATCAAGAAGCACTGAAAAGCGGCAGCGGTGTTAAAATCATTGAACTCAACGGCTGCTGGTCGGAACCGATTCATATTTATGATGATCGCCACAGTCTTCTATTTGCCTTCAAAGAACTCTTCCTTTCTTATGCCCGGGCTTATCATATTGCCAAACTCAATAAGAGAAGGCTTCAGTTGAAAGCTTCCTTTAAAGAGCTCCTGGCAGCCTATCGCGACTATCTGCAAGAAAAAGAACAAATTATGCGCGTCGTCGGCTAACGTCTCCACTAATTAATCCGCCCTTAAATGGCATTTAGAGTTGTAAACTGTAATTTAAGGACTGAGATGACTTTCAGTTCGAAGGGCGGCGGATTAATTTCAAGAACACCTTGATTTGAACCGAAATGTTATTATTTTGGTTAAAACTCGCTTAATTAAAAAAGGAGGCTTAATATGCAAGAGCGTAATGGAGAAATAACGTTTCAGGGGAATCCGTTAACATTACTTGGTGCTGAACTTAAAGTCGGTGATTCCGCACCGGATGCTGCCCTTTTGGGCAATGACCTGAGTCCGGTCCAACTTTCCGCTTATAAAGGCAAGGTCTGCGTGGTTTCTGTTGTGCCTTCGCTGGATACACCGGTTTGTGATATGCAAACCCGCAGGTTTAACGAGGAAGCCGGCAACCTCGGTGATAACGTGGCCATCCTTACCATGAGTATGGATCTGCCATTTGCCCAGGCCCGTTGGTGTGGTGCGGCAGGGGCTGATAAAGTGGTCACCCTATCCGATCATCGAGACGCGGCCTTTGGTGAAGCATTTGGTTTATTGATCAAAGAATTGCGTTTGCTGGCCCGGGCGGTTTATGTGGTCGACCAGGATGGCATCATTCAATACATCCAACTGGTTAAGGAGGTCACCGAAGAGCCGGATTATAATGCCGCGCTTGAGGCCGTCAAAAAACTGGTATAACCGGGCCCGGGCATTTTAGATTTTCTTCAATTGCAATTCCTGTCCAGCATGGTATAGTCGGATAATATTTTTAGGTATACCCCTATTTTCGTGATATAGTCTGACACCAGCAACTTTTGAGCGGACCTTAAGGATGAACAAAAATCGGACCGCAAAATCTCCTCGGCTTGATGATCCCGCCAGTTGGGTGGATCAGTACGGCGATTTTCTCTACCGCTTTGCCCTGTCAAGGGTTAAAGATTCTTCCATCGCAGAAGATTTAGTCCAGGAGACATTTCTGGCGGCTCTAATATCTCGTGCTAATTTCCAAGGTCGCTCCACGGCCAGGACCTGGCTGATAGCCATCTTAAAACACAAGATTGTCGATCATATCCGCAAACGAGTTCGGGAACCGGCTTCCGATAAAGTCGAATCGTTGTCCGATGCCGCTGCGATTGATCCCGCTGAAGGCAATTTCAAAGATGATGGTGGGTGGCTCAATCGCCCTGCTAAATGGGATGTCAATCCCATGAAAATTTATGAGCAGAAAGAATTTATGGACATTTTATACCGTTGTCTGGCAGACCTGCCTGAACGCCAGGCTGAGGCGTTTATGATGCGCGAACTTGATGGTTTAAGCACGGAGGAAATTTGTAAGGCCTTGAACATTTCTGCGACGAATAGCTGGGTTATACTTTACCGGGCGCGTATGTGGTTGCGACAATGTATCGAAAAAAATTGGCTTGATGCTGAAAGTTAGAGATTTGACTATGCCACACTGGATGTTTAACTGTCAGGATGTTTCAAAGAAGGTTTCCAGATCAATGGACCAGGCCCTTCCGTTCCAGGAGCGGATGATGATATCGGTACACCTCTGGATGTGCAAATATTGTAGACGATTCAGGAATCAATTGTTGATTTTAAGAACTGCCCTCCGGTTGCCAGATCGATCCGGCGACGATGCGGACAACTCCCCATCACTGCCAAAGGAAATCAGAGATCGGATCAAACAATCAATGATAAATACTTTTTCCGAGCCGATTAAGTAGAAGGTAATCGACTTTGACCTACCGGTAACAGACTGCCGTCCCACGGCCCGGATCTCTGGTAATTCAGCCCTTCCAGAACGGGCGTCCTTTCACACTTGACATAAAAAGTAAATACCTGTAAATATTGTAATATACTAATTTGTCCAAATCTATGTCTATTGAATGCATGGTGAATGACGATTTAAGATAACCAGGGCGCAAAAATGATAGAGTCCGAAGATACCAACGGTATAAAGGATAGGGGCGGGCGGCGGCGGTTGCCGGATCGTCGCCAATTTTCCTCATCAGAGCATTTTCCAGAGAGAAGAAATCTCAATCATCGTCGCAGTGGCAGCGATCGTCGGTTTCTGCAAAATCTCAAGATGAGGAAAAAAATTGAACGCCGGCGAGTTTTTAAGGAAAAATATTCCCAATAGACATAATGTGACGGTTCTGGGTGAATTTCCATTCATGAATTTTTCGGTGAAGCATAGATCCGGGGAGGTCGCCGATGCGCACCAATCTTGAAAAAAGATATTGTGCGCGCTTTTATCACGAAGCCCCTGTCGTGATTGAGGAAAGTGGGACAGGTCTTTACTATGAGGCCAGGATGTATAACTACAGTTTGCAAGGCATGTATTTTGAGTCAGATCTTGCCCTCGTTCCCGGAACCAGGGTGAACCTGTGGCTTTCAGATTTACCGGAGGATTCTTTGCCGGAGATTAACTCGGCCGAAGTCAGGTGGAATGAAGAAATTTTTGGCGCCGTAGTCTTGTACAGTTACGGAACCGGCATCAAATATAGCCGCCCCATCCAACACAAAGATTTCCCCAAACAATTTCGGATTATCCAGGGGGGCCTGCGTTCTGCAAATTCTTCCGATCAATAAGATGTTATCCCGCTGCCGGCTGACCCTAGCGCATCAATCCGGCCCGCTTACCCGCTTTATATTGCCGTTACCGCCAATTATTTTGTGAATTTCAGCAGTAATTTTCATTCTCTCAATGATTTTCTCCAGCGATGCAACGCTTTTTTTTAGGCGCTCGCCGGTCGAAGTCATTTCAAGAAAACGTTGTTTCTCTTCGTGGCTAAATCCTTCGCAGCCTGCAATTAAAAACGAGATGGATTTATAATCCATTTCCTCGGTAAAATCGTATTCGGCCTGCGATTCCAGGAATGAGGTGAATTGCTTTAAAAGAGCTATTCCTTTGTCAGCCAGATCTTGACAACTGCTATCTGACTGCTCTTCATCGTCGAAATAAGTGATCCTGGCTTCCAGATAGGCCTTGTTGTCGTATATTTCTTTGATTAAAAAACGTCTTTGACCGTGTGTTAATATATCCAGACGACCATCATCATAATGCTTGATGACTTTCAATATTCTGGCCGTACAGCCGGCCGTTTGAATATCGGTCGCATTAAAATATACGATGCCGAATTCTTTGTCTTCTGCCAGACATTTGCCAATCATCAATTTATAGCGCTCCTCAAAAATGTGCAGCGGCAGTGGAATTTGCGGCATCAAAACGAGCCCGAGGGGGAAAAGAGGTATTGTGCTTCCTGATTGCATCCTAAACTGATAAGCCTGCCCACAGTTATAGTCAAGGGTGTATGAAAGAAAAAGGCAGTCGCGCAGGATGAAATTTAAGAATCAAAATAGGTGCCTAAATTATAGCGACGGTCTTTGCCGGATCTTGCGCCGCCGTTATCATGAATAATAGAATCCTCCCGTGCTTCATGCAACGCAATGTCTCCCCACTTTTTTGTGCTTGAAAGTCAGCAAGCATCATGCCAGAAAAACGAGTAATTGAACTTTGAACCGCTTATCTGAACCTCACAGCCCTCTTTCCTGTTTTATCTGCCGGTGCAAATCCGCAAAGGATTCCGGTGCCTGATTCTCCAGACGACGTTTGATGGAAATAACCTCAGCCGGACAGGAAACCGCACACACGCCGCAGCCAATGCACCAATTTTGATCAACTTCGGGTTTCTCCTCAACCATTTTAACCGCATCGACCGGGCAGATATCGGCACAGGCGCCACAACCGATGCATTCAGCCAACTCGGTTTCGCGGATAAAATAGACTGCCATCAACATGTCCCGCGGTATTTTGCGCCGCCGTATAATTCCTACATTCCAGCAGTAATGACCACAGCAGTTGCAGGTATGCTTTATCTGTCCCTGGGCATTGTCCACCATGTGAACCAGACCTTCTTTTTCGCTGTCAGCAAGGATTTGATGGGCTTCATCTTTAGAGATCTCACGTGCCAATCCCTTAGATATTATAAAATCTGCCAATTCGTCGTACTTGATGCACACCTCCAGGCTATGCCGGCAGTCGGTGCGGCCAAGAATACTGGCGGACATGCGGCACGGGCAGTGCGCAACGGCAATTTTTGTGGCTGCTTCGACAATTGGTCCCATTTGTTCATTGGGCATCACGCCCTGCATGGCAACGTCTATACTTAAATTGGCCGGTGCGTATTTATAAGTTTTGGTCGGCACAGGTCCGTAGACTTTTTGGGTCGTGGGCACATTAAAATAATTAAGAACCAGTTTGGCCATGCGCCGCGCCCGCTCATCTTTCTGGCCGGACCAGAAAAAGGTCTGAGGTACTCCGTACCCAACCTGCAACAGGGCATATCCCATGTCGCCTGCCGCGGTCGTCCGGGTGTATAACATGTTGCGGTCGGAAAGAGATTGCAGCGCTTCGATCACCGAGGATTCCGGCAGGTCACAGCGGTCGACGATACTTTGTTGGTCGACAACTTCCAGTGGCGGCAGGTGGTTGGGAATCGCCAAAGCGACTTGCGCCTCAACCGGGTTATACATTTCCTTGAGAAGGTCGGTGAGTGCGTTATTAAACGGATAACCCATAATCAGATTTTCAAGATGTTTGGCCAGGCGCAGGTAGATGTCTTGCATGTTCATGTCTCCAATCAAATGAAATCAATTTTACAGCAGTGATTGCCTAACATGTGTTCAAAAGCGAACCGCAGAACCGCAGAATATTGAATATCGAATGTCGAAGCATGGAATCGCTTCGCTCAATCTTTTATTAAATAAACAAAGAAATATTGATAGTTTCTGTCCGTTTTACTTTCCGACTTCCGAATTCATTTTACAACCCTCAACTTGTGAGTCTGCCGCAGGTTTTGCCACAGTGCCTTTATAATGATGGCCACGGCATCTTCTTCATGCTGGAATGAGCTACCGGCTTTGCGCCGGCAGGATTCTATCAATTTATGGTTGCCGGACAGCAAACCGAAGTTATTCATGATATAATCACCCAGGGTTGAATAAAGATTGGGCAACTCATCCGGCGACATATTGGCAACCGTCGTTTTATCTTTGAGAGGCATCTGGGAAATTAATCGTTCCACCGCCTCATCAATGCTTTGGGGTTGCCGGGACGGCAGGTTTACGGATTCAGATATTGGATTGTCACCGGCCGCGGCCCTGGACGTCCCGCCCTGGACCAGACCAAGATAATAGCTGCTCTCTAAAATACTTAACGTATCAATATATATTTTCGGATCCTTGCTGGCCCTCGGTCCGGCCACATTTAAAATTTCTATTCCCTTTTTTGAGATCCAGTCGTTGATGGCAGTGGCTGCCTGAAAAGCAGAAATTTTTGTAAGGTCAATGTGAAGCCAGAGGCGGTTGTGCTTGAGAGCCATTTCACGGGTATATTCCGAACCTCCGGTCAATGATCCGCGGGATATGATCAGGGTTGCATCGGCATCCAGTACATTTTTTTCGGTTCGGTCAGCGTAGCTGGTACTGCGGGTTTCTTTCAATTGATACTCCAGTGGCAAAGGACCGTTTTCGGTCAGTCGTCCGTGCGGGATCCAGCCACCGTGAGGAATCGTCAGCTTGATCGCGGCATCAAGGGCGGCACGATCGACCCCTGTTTGCCCTCCTGAAATTATTTTTTTAATCATGCTGGCACCCTGTCGTTTGATTCTGAAAAAGTCGATCCCGGATAAAACGGCTGATTTGTTCCGCTCCATTTATCTCCCGTCGTGGTAGCCGATTTAAGTTCAGCAGATCCGGGAGATTAGCGATCCACCGTCCGCTGCAAAAATCCGGCTCTTTCAGATAAACCCCCTGCATTTCCTTTTCAATGAAAGCCACGATCGGTTCGGATTCGCGGAAATCTGATCGCACCACGTATCCGAACGGAACCCCTGCATGGTAGACCTCGGCCAAGGTGCTGTAACCGACTTTGCCGACAACCGCGTCTGAAGCGTTAACCAGATCCGGATGATAAAAATCTGAACGATGAGGCAGGATAACATAATTATCCCGGATCTCCATGTTCGGACCGGCACCCGGCATGACAAAATGGAAATCCGGCAGCTTTTTTAACGCATTCAGAAAGCCATAGCTTTGTTTTATGCCTCCGGTGGTGATCAATACCATCCTGGCAGATTCCGGTAAACCCAGCCGTTTTCTGATCCGATAAACTGAGGTTCTCATTTTTCTGCTGACGGGCGGGGTGGTCAGGTCTGCCGAACCGCGGCAGCAGACGGGTTCTGTCTTTATATGATAATCGGCAGACTGAAACACGGACCGCAAATATTCAATATGCCTGTTGAAACGATTATCGGCACTGGCATATTGCTCGTAAATCCAATCCCAAGTGAAATTTTCAACCAGGACCGAGGGAATTCCGGCTTCGTTTGCAATCGGAATGCCCAGCGGAGAGATATCACAGATAATTAATACACAGTTTAATTTTTTGACGGTTGCGGTAATTTCGGAAATCAGCGACGCTGGAAAAGGCAAGAAATCGTTTAAGCTGCGCAGCGTTTTATTCAGGCTGGCCTGAAACGCCGTTTTTTGGACCAGACCGATATCGGTTAACAGTGCATGGCAGGTAAATGAAGCCGACAGTGAATCCCGAAAAAACCAGGAAGGCACGGTCGTAAAAATTTCAAATCCAACTGAGGCATCAATATCCGAGATGGCCTGCATCACGGCAGCTGCCCGGGCGGCGTGGCCAAACCCGTGGGGCGAGATAAAATAGGCTATTCGTTTTACATTAGTTTTATAGTCACTTTGTTGCGGCATTCAATAAGGTTACAAATGAATCAAAATTAAAATTAACGAATCCGCCGGGGCGGATAAACTCCTAATTGAGCGTTTTTTACTCAGTTAGGGTACCTCTATTCAATGATTACAAAATGGGCGCGTCGATTTTTAGCCCAGCCTTCCTCGGATTGCGCGAACTCGATTGGACGTTCCTCGCCATAGCTGATCGTGTTCAGCCTGGATGAATTGATTCCCAGATCAGCCAGAAATGCACTGACGCTCTGAGCGCGACCTTCTCCCAGCGCCAGGTTGTATTCGTTGGTCCCCCGGTTATCGCAGTGTCCCTCGATGGTAATTGTCGCTGCGGGGTTTGCTCGCAGCCATTTTGCTTTTTTGGTCAGTATTTCCTGTGCATCCGGAGTCAACCGAATACTGTCGAATTCAAAATAAACATCTTCGTTTTCAAATATGGATTTAGCAGACGCCGTCCTGTAAGCGGCCATCCCATCGCTGAGGCTTTCATCGCTGAGGTTTTCTTCCTGTAGGGCTTTCTGGCGCTCAAGCTCTCTTTGCCTTGCTTCCTCTTCAGCACGTCTTTGTGCTTCTTCCGCTGCCGTCGTCGTTGTCGGTTCGGAACTTATTTTTTTCTTGGCGCATGAAGAAACAGAAAAGGTTACCAATAGCGCCAGAACTAGAGTCAAGGCCAAAACAGTCGATTTTTTTTTCATCATTTGCTTCTCCCGTGGAAAAAATGTGCAGGTCTAAAAAAAATAGCAGTTGATAATGATTTTACCTGATTTCAAACATATATATCATCAAAGACGGTTTGTCAAAAAGAGGCGGGCCATTTTCGGGGTATCGTAAAAGTAAATGTGGTAAGCGTGCGTTGTATCAGGAAGTTTGGTCAGACAGTAAAATCCGAAACCCGAGATCTGTAATCCGCAATCGACAGACCCGCATCCCTCATTCCGAATTCCACATGCCACCTTCCGAATTCAACTCACACTCTTTCCTTAAACTCCTTACCCAATAGGCCCTCGGGCCGTACCAGCAGAACCAGGATAATAATCAGGAAGGCAAGGGTATTTTTAAACGCCACGGATATGTATCCACCCGCCAGGCTTTCGGATATCCCTAGTATGATTCCGCCAACGATCGCACCGGGCAGGCTGTTCAGTCCACCTAATATTGCGGCCGCAAATCCTTTGAGGAAAGGTTCCAGCATAAAAAAAGGATCCAGCAAAAATGTTGGTGCCAGGAATAACCCGGCCAGAACACCCAGCAAGGCGGCCAGGCCCCAGCTTAAGGCCAGGATCTGCCGCGTGGGAATCCCCATGGTTTGGGCGGCCGGAAGATTTTCAGAAGTTCCGCGCATGGCCAGCCCGATGCGTGTTTTTTGAACCAACAGATACAACAGCAGACAAACCAGCAGCCCAACGCCGATGGTTCCGAGACTCAACTGGCTGATGACTACGGTGCCGAAGGTGTAGGTTGTTATATCCGACAGCGGAAATGGAAATGATTGGGGCTCGGTTCCCCCGAAATAGGCGACCAGCCCCTGAAGGATCAGACCAAGTCCCAGGGTCAGAATGATTTGGCTCAGCTGGTTGGCTTCGCGACGCTGGGCCGGAATCAAGACGCAGAAATAAAACGCCATCGCCAAACCGGCCCCGAATAAAAGTGCCAGCACAAAAGTAACCGCAAAAGGAAGCTCAAACCCGATCAACATGAAGGCGAAAAAAGTACCTGCCGTGGTGATATCGCCGTGGGCAAAGTTCAAAATACGGGTCGAACGATATATCAGCGCAAGCCCCAGGGCAACCAGAGCATAGATGGCGCCGGTTGAAAGTCCTGATACCAGGTATTGCAAAAAGTTTGACATATTAATGCCTCTGATGAGTTATTGCGACGCCGAATAAAACAAATTCAATTTAACCCATAGGGTCTGGTCCGGCAGATTCTGGATCCTGGTTGCTGGATACTCGATGGTCCCAGCCATCTTTTCTGCCAGCATCCAGCGTCCAGTATCCAGCATCTGCCACAAAAAATTTGAACGTACATTTGTAATGTTAGATGCAAAATTTCTGACCGTCCTTGTCCGATCCGTTACCGAAACGGCCAATTTCGAAAGTACATCCTCATTTTAAGCCAGCGCCCATTTAATCCCAGCGGTTCGAATATCAACACCAGAAGAATGGTGGTACCGAAAACAACCGGCACCATCTCTTTAAATTCGCTAAACAACTGAGGCACCAGGATCACAAACGCCGCGCCCATGATAGATCCTTCGATCGACGCTAAGCCGCCGATGATAACGGCGACAAACAGGGTAATGGATTCCATGAAGGTGAACATATTGGGCTCGAGATAACCTATTAAGAGACCGAAAAGCCCTCCCTGAATCCCGGTGTAAAAGGAGCTGATGGCAAAGGAAAGCAGTTTGTAGCGGGTTAAATTGACGCCGAGAATCTCTGCTGCGATGTCATTGTCGCGAATGGCGATAAAGGCGCGTCCCATGTAGGAAGAGATAATATTATATGACAGCAGGGTAAATACCAGTGCAATTAAAAAGTTAAAATAATAATTGAACGTGGCGGCGGGCATATCAAAAGGGGGTGTTAATTTGTTAACCATCAGCCCCATGCGGCCACCTGATAACATCTCTGAATTGACGAAAATCTGATAGACGGCAATGCCGAAGCCCATCGTAACGATGGCCAGATAAGGCCCTTTGAGGCGCAGAGAGGGGAATCCGACAAGAATGCCGAAAATTCCGGCTGACAGTCCGGCCGCGAAAATACTCAGAGGCCACGGAATGCCCCATTGATTCAGGTGACCGAAGGTAAAGGCTCCGATGGCCAGGAAACCGGCTTGGCCGAATGATATCTGACCGGTATATCCGATGAGAATATTCTGGCCCTGAACTCCGATGCTGTAAATAAAAATAATCGTGACAATATAGGTAATGTGTTCCGGTGCAAACCACGGCAGCAGGAGCAGACAGAGCACAACCGCACCGACCCAGACCCGGGTCCACGGTTTGCGGATGAGCTGGAGCTCTTCCTTGTAACTTTCAATGAGGTCCATACTTCCTACTTTCGGGAGATATCCACAGAGCTATACTATCTCCTTTACATTCGTGAATCAGTCGTTGGTTACTTTATTTATTGGTTTCAGGTTTCAGGTGTCAGTTATCAAGATAGCGAAATTAGATGCTGACACCTGAACACTGACACCTGAAGCCTAAAACCATCATGTAAGAAAGTTTAAAGACATAATTTAGCGTAGACTTGTAAACTTGCACCACCGCAACATTACCCTTGGTATAATCCATCGATCATATCCGCATATCGTTTTTCCAGAAATGCCCGTTTGACCTTTTTGGTTGGCGTCACATCGCCGTCTTCTTCATAAAATCGTCTGGGCAGCAAAGCGAATTTTTTAATGGTTTCGACTTGGGACAGGTTTTTATTCATTTCCTGAACTTCGTGGTGAATCAGTTTCTGGATCGCGCCATTCTGGGTCAGGTCGGCAAAGGTGGTAAACGGAATCCGGTTGTCCTGGGCATACTTGGTGACAGTGTCTTCATCGATTAATATGAGTGCGGTCAGAAACTTGCGCCGATCGCCGATAACGACGGCGTCCTGGATATACGAGCTGAATTTCAGTTTGTTTTCGATGAACGCCGGCGTAATGTTTTTTCCGCCCGCTGTAATGATGATATCTTTTTTGCGGTCAAGGATTTTGAGATGCCCGCCTTCCAGTGCCCCGACATCCCCGGTTTGCAGCCAGCCGTTTTTAACGGTTTGCGAGGTCAGTTCCGGATTTTTATAATAGCCTTGAAATACATTGTGGCCTTTGGCCAAAATTTCACCATCCGCAGCAATTCTGACCTCTACCCCCGGAAGGGGCTCTCCGACATATCCTAAACGCGGGCTGTCAATCCCTTGAATCGCAATGACGCCGGTGGATTCCGTTTGGCCATATCCTTCGCGCAGCGGGACGCCCAGGGCATTGTAGAATTCAAAAAGCTCCGGCGAGGCCGGGGCGGCGCCGCAGACACCATAGCGCACCCGTTCAAGTCCCAGTTGCCGTTTTAGATGGTAGAGCACCAGAAAGTAAAGCGGCCAGTAGGCTATGGCCCAGAGAATCCGCTGACTGGAATTTTTGTCCGTGCGCACGTATCGCAGGCCGACCCTCACTGCCAGGCGATAAAAAGCCCGTTTGACAAGGGTCGAATCCGACATCCGGATTTCGATCATCGACATAAATTTTTCCCAGATCCGGGGAACACTGGCAAAGATGGTGGGGGATACTTCCCGCAGGTTAAGGGGCAACGTGTCCATGCTTTCAACAAAATTAACGGTTGCGCCACTATGAATCGCCTGAAATACGGACAGGAGATTCTCATAAATATGGGCCAGCGGCAGATAAGACAACAATTCATCATCGACCTTGAAGGCGACCGCCTGGGTAAAGGATTCCGTAAGGCTCAGAATATTGTCGTGGCTGATCATGGCCCCTTTCGGCCGACCGGTGGTACCCGAGGTGTAGATCATCATGGCGGTGTCCCGCGGACCTATGTCATCCATGCGCTCTGTGACACTGGTGGGGTAATCCCTGAGGTGGGCATCGCCCTGTTCGAGAAACGCGTCGTAAAATATGATACCCTCATGGGTAAAACCCCAGAGACCTTTCGGATCCCAGACGACCACACTTTTTAACTGCGCCAGATCTTTGTAAATTTGTAGAACTTTATCGACCTGCTCTTCATTTTCGACAAAAAGGAGTTTGGACTCTGAGTGGCCCACCACGTAGGCGACCTGTTCCGGAGCATTTGTGGAGTAGACGCCGCAGGTTACACAACCGATAGCCATGGTCGCCAGATGACAGACGAGCCATTCGGGTCGGTTATCTCCGAGAATCGCCACCCGGTCGCCCGCTTGAAGTCCGGCACGAATCAACCCGGCAGAGGTTTTCTTCACCATTTTGCCATATTCGTCCCAGGTGATGCGGTTCCAGATACCAAATTCCTTGCGCCGCAGGGCAATTCGATTGCCTTGGGTGTTAACCTGTTTAAAAAACAGATGGGGCAAGGTGGGTGTGTCGATCCCCATTACCAGGTCCTCCTTTTTTTATAAAGTCGCCAGCCTTTGGGTGATGTGGTTTCCTTGCCAACACCAAGGTAAAGCTCCTGCACATCCTCGTTTTCCTGAAGTTCCTGGGGTCTTCCTTCGAGTACGATTCGGCCGGATTCCATGATATAGCCAAAGGTGGCGATACCCAGTGCCAGTTTGGCATTTTGCTCCACCAGCAGAATCGTTGTTCCGGCCTGGCTGATTTTCAACAGGGCGTCATAGACCTGGCGGGCGACTTTGGGAGCCAGGCCGAGGGAAGGCTCATCGAGCATCAGGAGTTTTGGCCGGCGCAACATGGCCCGGGCCATGGCCAGCATCTGCTGCTCGCCGCCGGATAAGGTTTCAGCTTCCTGATCAGCCCGTTCCTGAAGAATTGGGAATAGTTCATAAATAAATTCAAAGTCTTCTTTTAGCCCGGAATCCTTGCGTCCCCAGCAGCCTAAATCTAAATTCTCCCTTACGGTCAGTTCTCTGAACAGCCCCCTGTCTTCAGGTACATAGACGATGCCCAGGCGCGCTATTCTTTCAGGGGCCAGTCGATGGATGCGCTTTCCCATAAACGCAATGGTACCCTTATTAGGCTGGTCTTTCAGCAATCCGGCTATGGTTTTCAGCAGGGTGGTTTTGCCCGCGCCGTTGGGACCTAGAACAGCAAATATCTCTTTTTCCTTTACTTCCAGCGAGAGTCCATGCAGCGCGTAGATGCGATCGTAGTAAAGGGTTTCAATCGTGGCAATTTTCAACAACGGTTCCATAAAATTTGTCCGTGGTCCGTGGCTTGTTGTCCGCTGTATGCAGCTGTTGCTTTTTATATCCCATTTCAAAGTCATAATTAACTGAGGAATCGTGGAACTCTTCAAAACTGCTTCGCTGCGTGGATAATCCCCACCAAAACCGGCTGAACTCGACCCTCAGGGCTCGTAACGATATTCTACTAACCGTTCTTTGCAGCACGAATTGAGATTTTAAATATAACAACGGACAACACACAACGGACGGTACACAATTCTATTCATTTCCCACTTCCGCATTCCGACTTCCCACTTCTCGCTAATCTTCTCCCACGTATGCTGTGATAACCTCGGGTGACCGCTGCACTTCTTCCGGGGAACCTTCGGCGATCAATTCTCCATGGTCAAAGGCGATCATCCGATGCGCCAGACGGGAAGCGATCTTTAGGTCGTGTTCAACCAGAATAATGGCGGTTTTATAGCGTCCCCGGATTTCAGTGATGTGATAAGCGGTTTCCTCCTTTTCCTCGGCGGTCAATCCGGCGAAGGGCTCATCCAGAAGGAGCAGACGCGGTTCCATGGCGATGGCTCGGCCGATCTCACATCTTTTCTGAACGCCGTAAGGGCAGTCGGAAATTCGAGACTGCCGGTAGGCCTGCAGATCCAGAAAATCAATGATTTCTTCCACCACTTCGCGATGGCGTAATTCCTCGGCCCGCCTCCGCAAATAGGCGTTTAAGGGATTTTTTTTAAATTTAATATGTCTTCCCAGCAGCAGGTTGTCGAGGACAGTCATGTGGAGGAAAAGGCGCAGATTTTGAAAGGTACGGGCAATCCCTTTTTGGGCGACGGCATCCGGGGAGAGCCCCAGAAGGCTCTCCCCTTCGAAAAATATCTCTCCGCGGTCCGGACGATATACCCCGGATATACAGTTGAAAAGCGTTGTTTTGCCGGATCCGTTCGGCCCGATCACCGTCAGGATTTCTTGCGGAATGACGTTGAGATCTACCTCCTGCAGGGCATGGATGCCCCCGAAACTAATCGACAGCCCGTGAATGCGCAATAGGTCCATAGTCTTAGAAGAGGGGCTGGAAAACGGTAAACGGTTCCAGGCCGACAACCTTTCCGCCTTTGGCCTGGCCCATACGCGAGGCGTTGTTGCCGTTGTGGCGGTCCGGTCCGTAGGATACCCGGGCGCCGAGGTTTTCGGCTTTCCATTCCTTGATTTTTTCCATACCCATGATCATCGATTCGGGGGTCAGGTTGCGACCGGCGTTTTTAAGACCCTCTGCCAGGTGCATCATCGATGTAGCTCCAAAAAGGGCTAAAAACTCTTTGCCTTCGATTTTGGGGTTGTACTTTTTCAGGATCTCCGCCACCCGATCGGCGTCCGGATCCGTGCCCGGTAAACCGGAATTTCCGGGAAGTCCCACATATGTTCCTTCCCAGGTCGGCCCGGCGATTTTGTACATTATGGCATCCGCTAACGGAAAAGATGCCAGAACCTTAGGTTGATAACCCACTTTGGCGAGTGTTTTGGTGATGATGGCGCCGTGGGTTGGGGACGCATAGATGACCAGGGTGTCGGCTCCGGATTCCTTGAGTTTGAGCGCATGGGTGCTCAAGGCACGTTCGGTGATTTCATAAGGTACGGCACCTACCAGCTTGGCCCTACCGGCGGTGGCTGCCAGGCCTTTTTTGACACCTTCCAGTCCCATTTTCCCGTAGTCGTCATTCTGATAAAAGGCGGCGATTTTTTTGCTGCCCAGATTCTTGACGGCCCAGGCGGTCATATATTTTCCTTCGTCTTCGTAATCAGGGTAAGTGACAAACACATATTTTAACGATTTTGGGGATACTCGGGTCCAGATCCGGATATCACCGTAGGCCGTAATCAGCGGAATTTCGTTTTCACCAAAAAAATCTTTGGAGGCGTTTACGATGGCCGTTCCAAGCAGACCGCAGACCGCAAATACCTTGCTTTTCATTTCCCGCAGGTTGGCCATTGCCCGGGCCGGATTGTAGCCGTCGTCTTTCATAATAACCTTGATTTTGCGGCCGTGGATACCGCCATTGTCATTAATATAGTCAGCCCAGGCTTTGCCACCCAACCCGGTGACGCCCCACAGGGCTGCCGGGCCCGACAACGGTGTTGTCCAGCCAATAACCACTTCGGTGTCTGTAACACCGCGTACATCGGCGGCACTGCCGATAGACGCAAGGGCTAAGATGATAGCCAGCAGGGTTCCAATTCCGTATAAGTTTTTTTTCATCATGATCTCCTTTTAATTAAAGGGTTAATACCGTTAAAACCCGCCGATTGGCCGTTTTATTATCAGATGATAGGTGCTTCACCGATTAATCCGGACTTTAGTATTGATGAAGTCGCTGTAAGATTATTTGTTGGAATGGATAATCCAACATCTTTTTGAGTTTAATCGTAAAAATAAGATCTATTCATTTTTTGAATAAATAACATTAGAAAAAGCGTACTATTTTGTCAATGCAAAAACTGATGAACAGAATCTGACAAGACGATGGGGCTTTCAAGAGTGCAAAAAAGTGGCGGCTCATGGGGAATGAGCCGCCGTTGGGGAGAGGCATTGAGATATTTTAAGAAGCATTCTTACAGGGGAGTTACAACATACGCTACCACTATGTAGCATGTCAAGTCTTTTTTTCAATTTTGGGGAAAAATTTTGCAGATTGACTCAAGTGTTGTATAATTAATTGAAATGGTTTAATTTTTTAAATATTAAGGGCGTTTCCCAAGCGTCTGTCGATTGACACCGCCCACATTATTCTCATATAATCCCTCATTCATGACCGCTGTAATTTCCGGATCGGCAAAAATTATGGTCAACGATCTTAAAGGCCCAATAAGTCAATGAAAGGCGATGGAATGTATAAATATCCAATAATATATGTATTTTTGATTGGTTTGTCCTGCAATCCGGTTTTTGGACAGCAGGAATCTAATTCCCACCCACTGAACTTTCATCATTCTTATCAATATAAAGATGATCTAAACGGCCTGAGGGAAAAGCGGCATATTCGGGTTCTGACAGCCTTAAACAAAACCAACTTTTTCCTGCGCAAAGGCAAGATGTACGGTTTTGAGTACGAACAACTGAAAGGCTACGAAAAATTTTTAAATCAAGGGATCAAGAAAAGAGAGCTGAAAATAGTGCTTGAATTTATTCCAATCAACCGTGATGAGTTGATTCCCAAACTGGTGGATGGTTATGGCGATATCGTTGCGGCCGGACTGACCGTCACCGCGCAGCGCAGACGGCTGGCAGATTTTACGATGCCATATCTGACCGGAGTTGATGAGGTGGTTGTCACCCACCGGTCCGCGCCTAGACCAAACACAATGGAGGAGCTTGCCGGCCGCAGGGTTTTTGTCAGAAAGAGCAGCAGCTATTACGAAAGTCTTCTCGCCCTAAATAAAAAGCTCAAAATATCCGGCAAGCCGGCCGTCCGGATTGTTGCCGTAGACGAAAGCCTTGAAACCGAGGATATTCTCGAACTTGTCAATACCGGTCTAATTGATGTCACTGTCTGTGACAGCCACCTTGCGCGTATTTGGTCGCAAGTCTATCAAAATCTGGTGGTGTGTGAGACCTTAAAGCTACGGTCCGGCGGCAAGATCGCCTGGATGATTCGAAAGGGCAGTCCGCAACTGAGGGCCAGTTTGAATGCCTACATAAAAGACAACAAAAAAGGCACGCTGCTGGGGAATATATATTTTAAGCGCTATTACAAAGAAAATAAATGGATTGGAAACCCAATGGGTTCCGATGATACCCAAAATTTCCTGAAGTATAAAGGTCTTTTTCAGAAGTATGCCCATCAGTATGGATTCGATTGGTTGCTGATTGCGGCGATGGCCTATCAGGAGTCCGGTTTAGATAACAATAAAAAAAATAAATCAGGTGCTGTCGGCATCATGCAGGTGCTGCCGTCAACCGGCAAAGATAAAAATATCCGCATCTCCAAGGTCCATCTGCTGGAAAACAATATTCATGCCGGTGTAAAATATCTGGCCTTTCTGAGAGATCGTTATTTTTCCGATCCCCGGATCCAACCCCGGAATCAGATTCGTTTTGCGCTTGCATCATACAATGCCGGTCCTGCTACAATTAGCCGTGCCAGAACCCTGGCCGAGGAGATGGGGTTGGATTCTAACCGCTGGTTTCGCAATGTGGAGCTTGCTGCATTGAAAATGATCGGTCAGGAGACGGTGCGCTATGTCAGCAACATTAACAAATATTACGTGATCTACCAGCACGCCTCGGAAAGTTTCGATGCGCGGCAAAAAGAGAAAAAAGTGCTCGAGAATAAAGCACAGTAAAAATACACAGCTTTGCTCAATCCAGCCGATTCGCTCTTGTAATTGTCGGTTTTAATACCAGCTTATCAGGCATATGATGCCAACGCTGTGTATGTTAAAAATCTATTGTAGTTATACTTATAGCGCCACACCGGATTTGTTTCTCTTTGCCCAAAACAACGCTGCCGATTTGATTTACGATTTTTTCGAAATTCATTTTTCCCCTAAATATACGCCTTTATAGTCCAGGGAAGCAAATGGTGTTCCGTCGGAAAATGACTGCGCGCCAACCACTTCCCCCAGAAATAGCGTGTGATTACCGGGGGTGTAACGGGCTATGACATTGCATTCCAGATAGGCCATGCATTCGCTCAGTATCGGACAGCCGGTTTTTCCGCGTGCCCATTGAACGGATGAAAATTTGGATTTTGGATCAGGCCCCTTAAACCGAGCCAAGAATTCCATTTGCTGCCGATCAATCACATGCAGGGCAAAACAGCCGCTTTTTTCAATTAGCTGATGCGAATACCGATTTGGATGCACTGCTGCCATAATCAGCAGCGGGTCGTAGGAAATTTGTGACACCCACGACGCGATCATGCCGTTGACCGCTTCTTTATGATAACTCGTTAACACATAGATCCCATAGGTCATCTTGCCAAGCGTTTTAATCCAGTCTTCTTGCATGGTATATATTCCTCCAAATTATTCCGCCCGGAAAATAACAGATTCAGGGCTGTAAATGGTTTTTTGATAACTGAAGAAATTTGTTGGATTGAAGGACCGATTGTGTTTTATCCGAACCGGGCACCGATCACTTCAGACCAGCATATCATTCATCACAGCACACCGCAATTGTCGCGGTAAGATTCAGGTATTATATAATTTCGCCGAAATGCAATGGTTCAAAACGATATTTTAAAGAGTGCCCGAAACTGGAGCCGCCACAACAATTTTTGCGGAACTCAAAATTTCGAATCCACTATCCAATGTTAGCTGAAATCTGCCCATGGTCCTTGCCCTTTCATTCCGCAATCCGCAATCCGAATTCCAAAATCAATATACCCCGTTGATCTATAATTCATCTCATGATAAGCGCATAGCGATGAGTTCAAATCAAAATTTTTGCCGGAATAGCACCACCGATAAACTGCATGGCGTCGCTCCCTGGTTTGCTGCCGGCCATCTGCTGCCCGTCGCGCTGCTGTTTATCATCAGCCTGGCGGTTTACTATAATTCATTGTCAAACGGGTTTGTCTTTGATGATTATGCGGTCATCGTTGAAAATAAGCATATAAATAACTTAAGTAACAGCCTGCCCGCTTTTTTTAGCAACTCCTATTTTATCATAGCCGCCGGTGAAGCCAGCTACCGGCCGATCGCAACGCTTTCATATTTTGTTATCCATTCATTTGCGGGACTGGATCCGTTTTATTTTCACCTCAGCAGTGTTTTTTTGCACATGCTAAATGTCATTCTGGTGTACCTTTTTTTCGTTTTGATACTGGAAAACCGGTTCAAAGCCTTGCTGGCCGGCCTCTTATTTGCCTGCCATCCGGCCCTGACCGAGGCGGTTGACTGTATCGCCTTCAATGAGGACCTTCTAACCGCTTTTTTCTTTCTTCTGGCTTTAATTCTATATGTTAAATGCGTGGCTAAAGGGGCAGCCGGCGCTGCTTATTTTTCATCATTGCTCTTTTACTTCTGCGGTCTGTTATCCAAAGAAATGGCGATTACGTTGCTGCCTATAATTTTGCTTTATGACCTGACATTCGGCGGCGGCAATGGGCAGTCGCTGTCTAAAAACCATGTCCTGGGCATTGTTAAAAGCAGATGGCTTTTTTATCTGGGATATACCACGGTCAGCATTTTTTATCTGGTGCTGCGTTTTGTGATTTTCACCCATCCTGCCGACGGCATTAAACCGCACTTTGGAGATTGGCCTGAAAGGGTGCTGTATCTGCCGAATCACATTTTCAATTTTGTCAAACTGGCATTTGTACCGTATGATCTAAATGTTGACTATGTGTTTTCTTATCCTCAGACTTTTATGGCGGCTTCGCAATTAATCGGTTTTTTTATTATTGCAGGACTGGTCGTTTTCAGTTTTTTTCGCTTTAGACATTTCAAGGAAATATTTTTTGGCATTTGGTGGTTTCTAATCACGCTTTTGCCGGTCTACAATTTAGTTCAAATATTTAATCCCTTTGCCGAGCGCTATCTGTATATTCCCGTAATCGGTTTCTGCCTCGTGGTGCCGGTTATGCTCGATGGTATTTTCAACAGGCGGCTTGCCAGAGCGGTTGCGGCCAATATGGCAACATTGCTTGTGGTTCTGGTAATCATTGGTGTCTACTCAACGACCACCATTGCGCGCAACCGCGACTGGAAAGATGGCTTCACCCTGTGGTCAAAAACGGTGACCCAGTCTCCGGACAGCGGCGTTGCCCACGGCAGTCTGGGGCGTGCTTATCAGGAGCAGGGGCTGCTGAAGGAAGCTATCGCTGAATATGAGACGGCTGTAAAGTTACTGCCGAATCACTTTAAAGCCTATTACAATCTGGGGGTAGTATACGATCAAAAAGGCAAAATTAACAAAGCTGTTGATAATTATAAAAAGTCCATTCTCATTTATTCCGGTTTCGCCAATGCCCACTATAATCTTGCAAATATTTACCATAAACGGGGATTGACCGATGATGCCATCCGCCATTACAATCAAGTGGTTAAATTAGTGCCGGATGATTTAGAAGCCCGCAACAATCTGGGGGTCGCCCTCGCCAGGCAGGGAAAGTTGGATCAAGCGATATTGGAATGGCAGAAAGTTCTGAAAATCGACCCGGCCAATAAAAGCGCCCAGGACAATGTCAGAAAGGCCAAGGGGATATTGGAAAAATCCAATTAAGCGGCCCTGAAAAAAAGCACGCTCAGGGATTTAAAATGCTATGAAAAATACAGCTACCTGAATTTTAAAGCACCAAACATCGCTCCTAGTTAATTACGGTAAATTGGTCCCGTACGTTGCTGTGAGTTATTGCGTGCAAAATTCAGGTATTAGTTGAATATGAACTCTGGAATTTTTTCACCCTTCCGAAGCGCATAGTCGGTGAGTATATTTTTCATTTCATCAAGCCTGTGCGCATCAATCGCCGGTGCCTTATAGGTGCTGAGGATTTGGTGTTTTTTGTCTCTGGCTCGTTCAAATATCTCCCTGCTTCCCGCTTCAGCATATTTAGTGTAGCTGGTCCTGCCGATGATTTCTCTGGAAGGGATCAAAAGCTCCTTTTGGAACCAATCAAATGTATGGTCAGAACCGAGTATGCCCGCTGCATCGAACTTGTTCTCCTTAATGAAATCCACGGCAAGGGTGTCTTCTGTAACGGTTATACCGCGTATCAGCCTGTGAATCATTCCGTTAAGGCAGATTTAGGATTCCGCTATTAAACGCCGGTGAATATCTCTAATGATCGGTATTTTTATGCCGGCTTGATCCGCTATTTCCAGCGCTCGTGCTAGGCGCCCGGGTGCTGAGCGCCCCCTACATTTGTGATCCGGATCGCCCTTAACTCCCGCAACGAACCCTTCTATCAGTCGATCGCGGGAAAAAGATTTTTCGGTTACAAATTCCTGCAAAACGATGATGTCATTTGCCACGTCACGGGCTAATTTCTCGTGCTTTTGCCAGAGCATGGACGTGGTTGTTCCTTCCTCAAGTATCAATCCGGCGATATTGATAGTAAACACGAATACGTTTTTCAATACCAATTCAATTTCAAGGTCGTCTGCGGTGCTCAATATTTTACAGGGGATTTCGATACCTGCCAGGGATTCGGCAATTAAATCGGCTTCGGATCCATAGACCGGCGACGGCAGAAGCACATTATAATCCATGCCTTTCTTTTTTTCGAACCAGACAGAAATAACGGTGGGATCGTCAATTTCGTGGATGAGCCAGTCGCGGGGAAGCAGTTCATTTTGAAGGAGGACGAGAGGCTTGTGCCATCGAGCCGGAAGGGTTTTCATGGTTTCATGATAATCTTTCTCGGCAACTGCTACCAAAACGAGTTGCGGTTCCGGTACATCTTCAGCTTCCTTGGCGATATTCATATTGCGGGTAATCGGATACACCGGATAACCATTGCGCAAGAAAGCCTTTGCAAATACACTCGCTAATTCTCCAATACCGATAATGACAATGGGTGGATTCAATTTCAGCTTCCTATTTTGTTATGGGACTCGGAATTGCACAAATTCTCCCTGATCCCAATTAGTTTACGATCATTTAAAGGGAATATAGTTTCTGTCGGCCTTGTGTGTCAAATTATAAAATGGTATAAGATTCGAAATTTCTGAATTTTTGATCTTCATATCTCATTGATCTGTGTAAATCAGTGAAGATCCGTATCCACTTTTGTTGATTCAGCAGAAAAACTCTGTTCGTCTAAATCGGAGGATACCATGGGAGCGCAACCTGTCAGGGAAGGCACCATACTGTGGGAGCCCACCGAGGAATCAAAAAACCGGGCCACCATAACCGGATACATACAATGGCTTGAATCAGAGCAAGGATTATCCTTTGAAAATTATGACAGCCTCTGGGAATGGTCGGTCACGGATATTGAGACTTTCTGGCAAACCCTCTGGCATTTTTTCGACATCAAGGCTTCAAAACCATATACGTCCATATTGTCCGAACGAAAAATGCCCGGGGCCAAATGGTTCGCCGGTGCCGAACTGAACTATGCCGAGCACGTGTTTCGCCATATGCCATCTTCCCAGCCGGCGCTGCTGTTTCAATCGGAAATAGTCCCCCTAACGGAAATCTCCTGGGATGCGCTTTATCAGCAGGTCACTTCCGTGGCAACCGCCCTGCGCGGCCTGGGAGTTAATCGCGGTGATCGGGTTGTCGCCTACATGCCGAACATTCCTCAAACGCTGGTTGCCTTTTTGGCCTGTGCCAGCATTGGAGCCGTCTGGTCCAGCTGTTCGCCTGATTTCGGTACGCGCAGCGTGATTGACCGCTTTAACCAGATTGGACCCCGGGTGTTATTTGCCGTTGACGGTTACTCATACGGCGGCAAATCTTTTGACCTGCAGCCGGCCGTGGGCGAACTTCAACGGTCGCTTGCAACCCTGGAAAAAACAGTACTTGTCCCTTACTTAAAATTGGATGCTCAGCCCGATGGATTGGATAAGGTGTTAAAGTGGGACGATATCCCATTAAAAGAAAATCGCGAATTTTTATTTGAACAGTTACCGTTTGATCATCCTCTCTGGGTGGTTTACTCTTCAGGTACCACCGGGCTGCCCAAAGGCCTGGTGCATGGACACGGTGGCATATTATTAGAATTTATGAAGTTTTCGAGGCTGCATATGAATATTCAGCCGGGTGACCGCTTTTTCTGGTTTTCCACCACCGGCTGGGTGATGTGGAATATTATGCATGGCAGCCTGCTCCAGGGAGCCACGCCCATCCTATATGATGGAAGCCCGGGTTATCCTGATTTGAACGCGTTGTGGGAGCTTGCAGCCCGGACGAAGATGACTTTTTTCGGAACTAGTGCAGCCTATTTAACCGGATGTATGCATGCCGGCCTTGAGCCGGGGGAAAAATATGATCTAAGCAATCTGAAGGCGATCGGCTCGACGGGTTCCCCTTTGCCCGTTGACGGTTTCCGATGGGTATATGATCGGGTTAAAGGTGATATTGTGCTGGGCTCCACCAGTGGCGGCACCGACCCGTGCACCGGATTTTTAGGCAGCTGCCCCCTGCTGCCGGTTAGAGCCGGCGAGCTTCAATGTCGGTGCCTGGGGGTCAAAGCCCTGGCCTTTGATGAAAGCGGGATATCTCTCATTGACGAGGTCGGTGAGTTGGTCATCACCGAACCCATGCCGTCCATGCCGCTTAAACTCTGGAACGATACCGACAATGCACGCTATATCGCGAGCTATTTCAATATGTATCCGGGAGTGTGGCGACACGGAGACTGGGTCAAGTTTACCTCGCGGGGCAGTGGGATTATTCTCGGTCGCTCGGATTCAACCATCAATCGGCTGGGTGTTCGAATGGGCAGCAGTGAAATCTATTCTGCGGTGGAGGATCTCGCTGAAGTCACCGACAGCCTCGTAATTGGATTTGAAACTCCCCATGGAGGGTATCTGATGCCGCTTTTTGTTGTTCTCAAAGACGGGGTCGAGCTGAACGAAGACGTTAAAAAAAAGATTAACACTAAAATACGCAGTCGATTATCACCGCGCCATATCCCGGACGAAATTTATGCCATCAGTGACATTCCCCGCACCTTGAACGCTAAAAAACTCGAGGTGCCGGTGAAGAAAATCCTTACCGGTGTCCCGGTAGAAAATGCCGTGAATGTCGATTCCATGAGCAATCCGGAATCCATAAAATATTTCGTGGATTTTTTTGATAATATGTCGACACGATGATCACCTCCCGCCCACCACAAACCCGGATAAACTAGGATATGCCTATAAGTGGTTTTGAAACCACTTCTAATCCCGTCGACAGTTGATCCAACTAAACCTTACATTGCGATTGGCCCTGAATGCGCGCATCGTCAGTTACTGAATTGATGTCAACCCAAGCACAAATTGGGCTCACAGCAACGCTGGCGGTGCCAAAATGTCTTATTCAACCTTTTAATGAAATTTATAATCTAAGTGGGCTTGTCAAATTAGTTGAAATCAGTCGCTGAATAAAATTTATTATATAATTACAGGTATTTATAACTTTTTTCTTGACAAAGGACTAGTTATATTTTACTGCATGAAAAAATTAAATTAGCGGAAAGCCATTAAAATCGACATAAAATATGATCCGGATGGAAAAATTGACTAGTAACGGAAAGCATTATCTCCTTAAGGCAAAAATAAATATAAGTTAGGGAAGGGCAATCATTAATGTTGCAGGTTCAGGGTCTGTCCCGTTTCATCGGGCAGATGCCGCGAAAGGAGGGCAATTATGAAATCAAGTTGTTACAGTATTGCTAGATTTCTGATTTTGGTGGCGATCGCTACTGTGTTAGGCCCAGGCCTGGTTCAGTTTGCAACGGCGTCTCCGGTTGGTACTGAATATGAAGCTTATCTGGAGATACCGCTGCTTTTAGAACCCGGCTATAAATCTTATCTAGAGACCGCGGTTCTGTTTGACGGCAATCCGGCTATATTACCGGAATACGAGGGTCCTGCGCCTGGAGATGATCTTGATTCAGGCAAAGATATCTATATTGACGAAGACTATTCTGAGAATGCTTCCAGCGGGCGGGAAAACATTTTAATTCAAATTTCCAGCGGAGACGGTACCTCACTGACACTGAACGATATCGATGGGGATGGGACTGCAGTTCTGGAGCTGGTGTTTAGCGGAACTTTTTGGGAGGACTCGTGGGCGGACGCGGATGCCGGCATAAGCAAGATCGATTTTGAAACTTCCCTTTTGTTTCCCGGGGAAACGGAATTCAATCCAGTAGACAGTGTCCAAAGCGAACCCCTAGGCGATGGCTCCCTCGACGATCCCCTGATTTTGGCCTTTGAAATTGATGCCGGAGAACTGATCGGGTTCGATGGCCCTGGTATCGTAAATTTGTCAGACTTGAGGTTGGACATGACCTTCCAGCCCGTCCCAATTCCCGGCTCCTTGCTGCTGCTGATCTCCGGCCTGATCTGTATTTTATCAATTAAAAGGAAATCTTGCGGCGCCAACGGCAATCACGAATAGCCGTTTTGGCGGCCGTCAACGTATATTTGATACCGCTGCGGGATCGGTTGTCCCGATTTCCGAACAGGTTGCCTGGTAACTAGCGCGCTCGACCGCACTTTTATATACCACTTTCCTTCTTTTCATTGCACAAATCTTCCAAAGCGTGGGGCGGCTGATGGTTAAGCGCCAATGGTCGGCAGGTCCCATGTAATTATTCGTTCTCCTGGGCAGACGTCTTCGTTCATCTTCGCGCAACTTATCTTTGGAATATATCATCGCTGGCTTAAACAACCTATTTTCTTGACAGTCCTGTTGCTAAATATTATCAATAAACAATAGCTGTTATCTTTGATTCCGGTTCTCGACCGGTTCCATCTCAGTTGAAAAAAGCCTCATCATCCGCCTTTGGGGGCAGATCCTCAAAAGCGTGCGTCGCGTCTAGGAATATCGAATGGAAGCATTGATTGCCTGCCACGAATGCGATTTGGTTCACCGTGTCAAACCGTTGCCTAAAAAAGGGGTTGCCAATTGTATACGCTGTGGATCCGTGCTTTACCGCCATAAACCCAACAGCCTGGAGCGGACTTTGGCGCTTTCGCTGGCGGGTCTGGTGTTATTTGTGCTGGCCATCTCATTTCCGTTTCTGGCTTTAAAGATGGAATCTCAGCTTCATCAAACCAATCTGATCACGGGGATAAAGGTGCTCTACACCCAGGACATGCAGGGCCTTGCGGTCGTGGTGCTGCTCACCACCATCCTGGCGCCCCTGGCACAACTGCTGGGGATGCTTTATTTGCTGCTGCCCTTGCGGCACAATCGCGTCCCGCCCAAATTTGCGCCGATCTTTCGATTTGTGCGCGGTTTGCAACCCTGGAGCATGATGGAGGTCTTTATGCTGGGCATTCTGGTATCCGTTGTTAAGCTGGCTAAAATGGCCCAGATTGTTCCGGGGATCGCCATTTTTTCATTTTTTGGACTGATCGTGGTGCTGGCCGCGGCCACTGTATCCCTGGATCCCCATGAAATCTGGCATAGATGGGAGAAGCTGCGATGAAGCCGATTCCTTTCACCGCGCGCAATGCGTCGCAGATCAGTTGCCACAGCTGCCATCTGCTTTGCCGGATCAACTTCTCGAAAATCGGTAAATCTTTAGTCTGTCCGCGCTGTGGATCAACTTTGCATCAACGCAAGCCGAACAGCCTCAAGCGCACCTGGGCCCTGGTTCTGGCGGCAATCATTTTCTATATTCCCGCCAATCTGCTGCCCGTCACGGTAGTCATATCATTCGGTAAAGCCCAGGCTGATACGATCATGAGCGGTGTCATCTATTTTATTGCCAGCGGGATGTGGCCGATCGCCCTGGTCATTTTTGTTGCCAGTATTTTGGTGCCGATGTTGAAGCTGATCATTCTCACATTTTTGCTAATTACCGTGCAGCGCAAATCCGCCTGGCGGCCCAAAGACCGCACGCGGCTTTATCGCCTTACCGAGGCGGTCGGCCGCTGGTCCATGGTTGACATTTATGTGGTCACGATTCTGGTGGCACTAGTCAACTTAGGCAACCTGGCAACCATAAAGGCCGGACCGGGCGCGGGGTTTTTTGCCGCGGTGGTTGTGATTACCATGTTTGCCGCAATGAGTTTTGACCCCAGACTGATATGGGATGCAAAGGAGACCCTCGATGAGTGAAGAAAATGCCCGCAAAGAAGAGGTCCATGAGCTGCCCGATGCGGTCGTTTCAACCCGCAGACACCAGATTTCGATTGTATGGTTTGTTCCACTGGTGGCGCTCCTCATCGGAGGCTGGCTGGTTTATAAAACTTTATCGGAAAAAGGCCCGATCATCACCATTGCATTCAAATCCGCCGAAGGGCTTGAAGCCGGCAAGACCAAGATCAAATACAAAGATGTGGAGCTCGGTCAGGTGACGGAAATCCGACTCACGCCGGATCTTTCCCGGGTGCTGGTGACGGCCGAGCTGGTCAAAGAGGCGAAAGAATTTTTGTCGGCCAACACGCGATTTTGGGTCGTGCGGGCCCGGGTCGCGGCCGGCCAGATTTCCGGACTCGGCACGCTTTTTTCAGGGGCTTACATCGGACTGGATCCCGGCAAACCGGGATTGCCCGGGTCTCAATTTGTAGGAATGGAAATCCCGCCGGTGGTAACCACGGATTTGCCCGGCCGGCATTATAGACTGCATGCCTCACGCCTGGGATCTTTAGATATTGGTGCACCGGTTTATTTTCGCCAAATCAAAGTGGGCCAGGTAGTTGGTTACAAACTCGAGGAAGACGGCGAGGCCGTATCTGTTAAAATCTTTATCAATGATCCGGTTGACAAACAGGTTCACAAAAACACCCGCTTCTGGAATGCCAGTGGTCTGGATTTTGCGGTTGATGCCGGCGGCATCCGGGTCAATACTGAATCCCTTGTGACCATTCTGATCGGCGGAATTGCCTTCGATACACCGGCCAACCTGGAGCCGGGCGGTCCGGCGGAAGATGGCGATAACTTCAAGCTTTATGAATCGCGCGAGCGTATTTTCGATAAAACATACACCGAAAAAAGCCGCTGGTTATTATATTTTGAAGGTTCGGTCAGGGGGCTGACGGTGGGATCACCGGTCGAATTTCGTGGGATTCCCGTCGGTCAGGTGCTGGATATCAACATGGAGTATGATGCCGCGAAGAAGGTTTTTCTGATCCCGGTTCTGATTGAAATAGAGCAGGAGCGGATCAAAGTCATCGGCGAAATGAACGAGACCGATCGCAAAGAGCAAAATGATTACCTCGTGGCGCAGGGAATGCGGGCCCAGCTCAAAACCGGCAGCCTGATTACCGGGCAACTGTATGTCGATCTGGATTTTCATCCGAATGCAGAGCCGGCGCAAATAGTCTGGGAGGGCCGCTATCCGCAGATGCCGACGGTGCCGACTTCCATGGAAGAAATTACAACCAGTTTGACCCATCTTTTGAAAAAACTTGAAAAACTGCCCATCGAACAAATCGGCAACGATTTACGGGATACGGTCCAGGGCGCCAAGCGCCTGGTCAATTCAGCCGAACTGCAGGAAGCCATCGCAGCCTTAAACCAAACGCTGACTCAGGTGCAGCAATTTACCGCAACCTTGAGCAAGGTGATTACCCCCGCACTGAGATCCACGGTTGCCAACTTGAATACGACGCTTCAGCATACCCAAAAACTTGCCCAGAATTTTGATCGGACGGTTGTGCCGGAATTAAACACCACCCTGAAAGAAGCTCAGTCCACATTGAATACCATTAAGGGCTCGGTCAGCAAAGATTCGCCGCTGTACTACGAACTGATGCGTGTATTTAAAGAGCTTAGCGGGGCTGCGCGTTCGATCCGCGTGATGGCTGATTATTTAGAGCGAAATCCGGATGCGCTGATTTACGGGAAAGGGAAAAGACGATGATAACCAATAGACACCCGCAAAACCTCGGCTTGATAATTTTTATAGGGCTGGTTTTCCTGGCCGGATGCCGCAGTGCCACCACGCCGGTGGAATTTTATACATTGGCGCCATTAACCTCTGTTTCAGAGGCGGATAAAATTGCCGGGTTAGGAGACAACATTGCTGTCGGCGTCGGACCGCTGCAGATTCCCAAAATTATTGACCGGCCGCAAATCGTCACCCGCATTGGTCCCAATAAAATCAATGTCGATGAATTTCATCGCTGGGCCGGTTCAGTTTATGAGGATTTTTTGAGGGCCGTGACGATGAATCTTGCGGCCCTTTTGCAATCCAATCTGGTGGTGGCTTTCCCGTGGGAAGAGTACGTTGATCCGGATTACCGCGTTTATCTGGCGGTCCATCAATTCGACGGCCGGCTGGGACAATATGCCCAATTGGACATCACCTGGACCATAACCGCCCGGGAAGCCCTGGAGATATTGTTCGTACGCAAGTCCTTGATCAGAGAGCCAGTCCAGGGGGATGATTATGATGCCTTTATTGCAGCCAAAAGCCGGATCCTGGCCAGGCTCAGTCGACAAATCGCCCAGGGAATCAAGGCGGCACACGGCGGTCAGTAAACCCCTGAGCCCAATAGAGCGATAAACGCTTCCTCAGACGTGAATTGTTAAAGGATAGAGTTCACTGAAGTGGCGGATTGAGCTAAAGCCGCCCAAATTCTTCGACCGCTTCAATAAACGCAGCAATGTTTTCAAAGGGCGCAAAATCGATGTCGTAGGCCGGTGCCAACAGCAGGCCTTGTGGCCCTAAAGTTTTAATGCACCGCTTGACTTCGGACCGGATCTGATCCCGTGTCCCCCAGTCCCACAGACGTGCACTGCCAACGGCTCCCCACATGGCCAGACGATCGCCGAATTCACGCTTGATGGCGGCACCATCCATGCAGTCCGGCTGGATTGGGTTGATGACATTCACACCGATATCCACCAGGTCGGGTACAAGCCGGGTGAAGTCGCCGTCGCAGTGATAGAAGATCAATAAATCCGGTGATTCCTCCCGCGCGATATTGATTACCCGGGCCAATCGACCTTTAAAATATTGGCGCCAGGTGGCCGGGCCGATCATCAAGCCGGTCGGCATGGCCACGTCATCATCCAGCAGCAGGATGTCGACACCGGCCCGGGCCAAAATGAGCGCGTTTTCAATCAGCATCGATGTCAGCTGATCGAGCAGGTAGTCGGCCATGCCACGACGGTCCACCAGATCGGTCATGAAATTTTCGAAACCGCGCAGGCGCCAGGCGGCCTCAAACAGTTCACCGCCCAGGTGGGGCGGCGCACCGGCCACAGCAAATCCCTGAGCATGCAAACGCTGCACTTTTTGGCTGAGACCCGCGTGACGCGTTGGATTTGAGAGATCCGGGAAGACATATTTTACCAGATCCTTTAAGGAGCGGACGCTGGACAGCGGGCGAGCTGTTCCCCTTTGCGGGTGATATTGCCATTCATGGTAGGTGCGAAGCTGGGCCGGATTTCCCACATGGATGTCCTCCGGCAGCGTGTCCAAATAGCGCCGAAAAGTATCCTGGTTGTCCGGCGGATCGAACTCGGCGTAGCGGATGTCCAGATTGAAGTAATCCTCGGGCGCCGTCGGGGCAATGGCCTCCAGATCCTGGTCAAAAAACCCCAGGGCCTTTGGAATTCGATCCGGTTTACGGCAAAGCAGCGCTTCTCTTACCCGTTCGCGTGAATTCATCGAACCTCCTACCCAAGTGAATTAAAACCAATGGGGAGTTAATACCTGAATTTTGCATGCAAATAACGCTCAGTGAAGTTTACGGTCAAGTTACCGCAATAGACTTGCAGCGATGATTGTTACTCTAAAATTAAGGTATCAGTTAACCCTTGAACTTTTACCCATTCGGTTATACGTTTCATTGCAGATGACATCAAGTAAGAAAAACGATGAAAGGAATTTACAAAATGGCACAAAATCTATTGGAAATTGACGACAGCAGCTTTGAAGCCCAGGTGCTGCAGGCGGATAAACCGGTCCTGGTCGATTTCTGGGCGCCCTGGTGTGGGCCCTGTAAAGGTATTGGTCTAATAGTTGATAAATTGGCCGAAAGTTACGGCGACCAGATCCTGTTTGTCAAATGCAACGCGGACGACAGTCAGCAATCGGCGGCCAAATATGGCATTAAATCCATACCAACCCTGATGTTTTTCAAAGGCGGCAACGTATTCGATAAAATATCCGGCATGACCAATCAGGCCAAAATTGAGGAAGTGCTCAAAAAAATCCTGGCCGGCGAGCAAGGGGCGGCGCCGTTTATTGTTCAGTAACCTAATTATCAACTCAAATTTATGGTTGTATGGGGAGCCTAAACGACTCACCCTGTTTACTATGGCAGGCACGTTCTTAGCCGAGGTTTTCAAATGATCGATAAAACCTGTTTGATAGAAAATATCCGCATACGATTTAAGGACGGGATGACCGTCATGGTCGGCGGGTTCGGAGTTCCCGGAACCCCTTTTACCCTAATCGATGCGCTGCTGGCAAATGGCGCTTGCGGACTGACCCTTATCAAAAATGAGGCCAACGAAGACCATATGGGGTTGTCCAAGCTGATCGAGGCCGGGCATGCCAATAAACTTATCACCTCGCATCTCGGGTTGAATGCCACGGTTATCGGCATGATGAACCGCGCAGAAATTGAAGTGGAATTCTATCCGCAGGGGATTCTGGCCGAGAAAATCCGGGCCGGGGGTGCCGGACTCCACGGCATCCTGACCGATATCGGGATCGACACCATTCTGGCGCAAAACAAAGAGCTGACAACAATCAACGGACAGCGGGTCATGATCGAGCCGGCTTTGCGGGCGGATGTGGCTCTGATTCATGCCGCCGCCGCCGATCCTTTCGGAAATCTGATCTATGAAAAAAGCGCCCGCAATTTCAATCCGGCGATGGCCACCGCCGCCGGGACCGTGATTGTCGAAACCGAGAGGCTGGTGGCACTCGGAGAATTGGAGCCGGATATGATTCACACCCCCGGGGGCTTTGTCGACCATGTTGTGGTCTTGGACCAACTATCGGACGAATACGGAATTCTGGAGCATCATGTCTTATAAAGAAAAAATTGCCAAAAGAGCGGCCGCCGAAATTCAGGAGGGTCAGATCATCAACCTGGGGATCGGCATACCCACATTGATTCCCAAATATCTGGCCGGTAAGAAGCAGGTCATCGTGCACTCCGAAAACGGGATTCTCGGTATGGGAAACCCCCGCAAACGCGGTTCGGAGGATCGCAACCTGATCGATGCCGGCGGCACCTATGTCACCATCGAAACCGGCGGTTGCTATTTTGACAGTGTGCTCTCTTTTTCTCTGGTTCGCGGCGGCCGGCTGGACCTGGCTGTCATCGGTGCGCTGCAGGTGTCGGCCGCGGGCGACCTGGCCAACTGGATCATCCCGGGCAAGTACGCCCCGGGAATCGGCGGGGGGATGGAACTGGCCCAGAAAGCCCGGCGCTTGATCATAACGACCACCCACACGACCCGGGAGGGAAAGCCTAAAATTCTTCAAAGTTGTGATTTGCCCCTCACCGCCAAGGGATGTGTAAATACCATCATCACCGAACTGGCGGTGATGGATGTCGTTGAAGGGGGCGTACTGCTGCGGGAAATCGCCGAAGAAACCGAATTGGAGACCGTCATGGCTAAAACCGGTGCCACGGTCATGATACCGCAGGGGGATCTCCCCAGGTTCTAATCCCTTCTTATCGCCATGGCAGTGGTGATTATTCACTCCTCGATTGGTGTCAGCATCGGCTCCTTCGCATCCGCGCCTTGCCGGCCGGGCTGTTCACACCCCGAATTGAAAGCAGCTTCTTGTATTTATCCTGCATTTTTTTCGCAGCAATCTCCCGGGCACCATCACCTATTCGACCTCATTTTTAATCACGAAACAACTTTTGGCACCTCTTTTTGGGAATAGAAAGCGTATAAGATGTCCTGCTTTTGAGGAGCAGGGCAGCCAATGCTTTGCAATACCAAGCAGACGAAACTTTGCTCAAGTATACTCAAAAACAACCGATATAATTTGGATCGAGTATCCTGGTGGTGTAACCGAGGCGTTCAGGTCAAAGATCAAAAACAACTAAGGATCCCAAAAAATAAATTGAGCCCGGCTACTGGGTAATAAAAATCATTCCCATTCAAAACCCAGTAAACAGAAACCAGAAATCAGGAGCTATCATGGAAAAACAGATGTCCAAATTCAACCTCGTTTCGGTGGCAATTTTCGGTGTGCTGCTGCCGGCGCTCACCCTGATCATCGAAGCGACCTCCCATATGTGCGCTCAGAGCTTCTTTGATCCCATTCCCACCTGGGCTCATGTGGTGATAATCAGCTTGGTGCCGGTTGTGAATTTTCTGGTGCTGAAAGCCGTCTGGAAAAAAGAGCGAGCCCACTTTGGAAATCTGTTGGCGGCCAATGCGGTGGTAATCGGGATCAGCCTTTTTTATACTCTTCTCTACTTGCCCCTTTTACCACTTTCCGTGATTGCTATCCTCTTTTTCGGTATGGGGTTTTTGCCGCTGGCGCCTCTGCTCTGCTTGATTTACACAGCCCTTTGCCGGCGCCATCTCAAACGCATCAACAAGGGGGCAATGCTGCGGTACTCAAAAATCGGATGGGGACTGGGAATGGCGGCTTTGCTTCTGATGAGCCTTGAAGCGCCCCAAACGTGGACCCGGATCGGCATGCAGATGAGTTCTTCGGGAAACGTTGAAACCCGGGCTTCGGCGGTCCGGTTTCTCCGGTGGGCCGGGGATGAGGAGTTGATGCTTCGTATGTGTTATTTGCGCACCGGCCGGGCTACGGATATGGTCTCTTTCCTTTTTTCTCTCCGAAATCCGGTGACCCCGGAGGCGGCGCGAAAAATTTATTACCGGGTTACCGGAAAGCCTTTCAATGCTGTCCCCGCACCACCACTGCTGGCACGACATACGTTCGATTTTCCCGTTTTTGATCAAGGCCTGGGAGGCGATTCTGTGGCGGGCAGGGTGGACAATCTTCTGCTGGCCTCTTCAAGGCTAGATGGTTCCATCGATGCTCATGCCGGACTGGGTTATCTGGAGTGGACCATGGTGTTTGAGAATCAATCGCGCACAGCACGGGAAGCTCGGGCACAGATTCTGCTTCCGCCCGGAGGGGTAGTATCGCGGCTGACCCTTTGGGTGCATGGTGAAGAGCGTGAGGCGGCCTTTGCAGCCACTGGTGGGGTACGGGCGGCCTACACAAAAGTTGTCCGCCAGCGTCGGGATCCGGTTCTGGTGACGGCCAAAGGTCCCGACCAGGTGCTGGTTCAGTGTTTTCCGGTCCAGCCCCAGTCGGAGATGAAAATCCGCATAGGCATCACTTTACCAATGGTCCTGGGGCAGAAAGATAAGGGCGACCTCTTCCTGCCAGTCTTTTTGGCGCGCAATTTCGGCATTCCGGAAACCACGCGCCATGCGGTTTGGTTGGAATCTCAATTACCTCTGAAGGCCGTACCCGGATTAACCATGGAACAGCCCGAGAAGAAGCTGTTTGCGTTGCGCGGGATGCTGCCGTCATCGGGTTTGTCAACCCTTCGGGTAGCCATTGAATGCACCCGTGCTGAAAACAGACGCACAGCTTGGTCCCCCAATCCAGTGGCTGAGGGAGACACCATAATTTATCAGTCCATAGAAAATGTCATCCAGAAAGAATCCAAAAACGTTATCATCGTGCTGGACGGCTCCATGGCCATGGCCGAAGCTAAAACAAAATTGGTCAATGCCTTGAAGAAGTTGCCTTTGCACACACCCGTGGCTATGGTCTTAGCGGCCGACAACGTAAAAGAGATCCTTCCATGGGGATATGTTAACGGGGATGTCCTCAGCCGAGTGGCCATGTTTTTTAGACAAACCGATTTTGCCGGGGGCTGCGACAATCTGCCAGCGCTGGCACATGCGTGGGAAATGGCGGCAAGCCAAGGTGGAAACAGTCTCATACTGTGGGTACACGGCCCTCAACCGGTCTCTTTGGCACATCCCCAGGCCCTCCTTCAGCGGTGGGAGCGGCGGCCGAAACTAGCAACGATTGTTGATCTTCAGACAGCAGTCGGCCCGAATCGCATTGCCGAAGCTTTTCTGGACCGGCCGGGATATAAACTGCTTCGGTCCGCGCGGCCCCTTGATGAGATGCTGATCTTGATGTTTGAACAGTTGGAGGGCAAGATCCCACAGGCAGTTTTCGTGAGAAAGCAGCTCTCCGCCAACCAGCTTTCATCCCGGGGACAGGAACTGGCTGCAGAAGAAAAGACATCCAACCACTTGGTGAAACTGTGGGTCTATCAGCAGATCTTGGATTTGTGTACGGGTGGAGATAGCGAGCACCGTGACCGCGCCGTAAAACTGGCGATTCGACATCAATTGGTCACGCCGGTGAGCGGTGCGGTTGTTCTTGAATCAGACGAGCAATACAAAGACGCCGATCTTACCCCCGCCGATCCGGCAAAGGTTCCCACCATCCCCGAACCTGAAATGGTGTTCATTATGGGGGTGGGGTTGGTGGTGTTGCTGTGGCAGTTTTGGGTGCGGAGGCGATCATGTCCCGTCGTTTGATTGTTTTGGCGGTTTTACAACTCATTGCCGTATGGCCGGTGATCCACTGGTATGTGCTTCGGCTGCTGGATTCATCCGATTCGCCGGTGCCGGTGATTGCCCTCATCACGGCGTTCGTATGCATTAATCTGGACCGGAAATTGGAAACAAACCACGGTCATCGTCTCTGGCTGTCCGCGCTGATGATGATGGTATATGCCGCCACCTTTCCACTGCTGCCGCCGCTACTGCGTGCGGTGACGGCATTTGCCGCTGTTGGAACATTCTGGTGCGTTCGGGAGAATTCACTGCGCGGTCGAACCGGCCTGTTGGGACTTATTTTCCTGGCATTGCCGCTGCAGGCATCCATGCATTTTTACCTGGGGTACCCGTTGCGTGTGGTTTCAGGCTATGTGAGTGTTTTGATGCTTCGATCCAACGGCCTTCCGGTGACCCTGGATGGGACGCTGTTCCAGTGGGGTGCAACGCTCATACAGATCGATGCCCCATGCAGCGGCGCCAATATGCTGTGGATGAGTCTATACATGGCTTTGGCATTATCGGCGGTGTATCGGTTGCGATGGAAAATGACTTTATTTCTTTCCGGAATTTATGTGGCGGAGACGATTCTTGCCAATGCATGTCGGATGACCGCGCTGTTTTATATGGAAACCAATCCATTCCAAGGACTCGAGTGGCTCCATCCCATGGTGGGGATCATGGTGTTTCTGATCTCGGCGCTGGTATTGGCTTGGATTTTTCAGATATTTGCCGCCCGTTCTCCGGTCAACCCTTAAATATGCTGTCCAAGAGAGACGGACAAATCATAGCTGATCAAAACGAGATAATTTGTATAAATTTTTTATTACTATAATAAACACGAAATTCACATTTCAGGGACTCGTTTTTATCCTCGCCTGTCTATGTGCCGGTCTGGTGCCGTTATTGGATATCCGTATCAATGAGGCTCCAAACGGTCCGGCTTTTCCCGGCTGGCCAGAACACTTCAACGGCAAGACACTGGTGTCCATGTCTCTTTCGGATGTAGAGAAGCGATTTGACGCCAAATTTCCCGGACGCATGGCCCGCTTTCAAGCAGGCAAACAAAGCCTTGTGATTCGGTGGATCAACCGGCCGACTCGAAAACTCCACAGTGCGGCGGACTGTTACCGGGGCAGCGGGTTTCACCTGAAATACCTGCCTCTTGAAACAGACCGCGCTGGCAATCGGTGGGCGGCGTTCCAGGCTAAAAAGGTGCGAATCTATCGGGTGCGAGAACAAATCGTGGATGCTAACGGTAAACAGTGGACAGATGTCTCCTCCTGGTACTGGGCGGCGCTGCTGAGAAGGAGCCATGGTCCCTGGTGGGCCTTTACAGTGTCCGAAGTGGTGAAGTAAAAGAACACCAGTGGGTTATCCGCATCCTTATGCTTGCCTTCGGGCTTTCGGCCCGGGGAGGTCAGACCTCATAGTAATCCTTAACGACATATTTTTTATGCTTTATCTGTTTTTTTCGACGCTCGATTACCAATTCAGCTTCGGATATATTTTCGTGTTCAAATTGAAAAGTTATGTAATCTGATAAATTAAATTCCTTCGCAATATCAGCATAGAGACCCACTTTCCAGATACCGAGAAATTCTTGTGGAACGAATTTATCGTTCCGACAGACAATTCTGAATTTTGAATTTGGGAATATCATCCTCTTAATTAATTGCGGCACGATACTTTCTTCCAATCCATGATGCAACCTCAGCATCCAGCTAAACAAGGCTATAAAAGGGGCGGACGTGAATCCGCCCCATTGCAAAAGAAGACCTGACCGAATTATCCGTCTCATTTATCCAAGAATAACATTATGACAAAAGCAGTTTAGTCTATAAATGATTGGTCAGGTAGTAATTTTTAAAAGCAAGAGGCATGCCACCGGGTACGGAAACTGGAAAACAATTTAAATTCGGTTAGTTATGGAATCAGGAGTGACAAAAGAAGTTATGGAAATGGAAAGACAATAAACAAAATTGTGAAATACTATTCATAGATCTGAGCAATTTTTTTCCTGGTAATACTGATAATGGGCGTTGACAGCGGCCATTCCCTTTTATACCTTGAGACGGCTGGAATTTCCGTCCGGCGAAATGGATGGCTCGTCGGTCTTGTCCCGTCGCAGCTGCCGCTCTTTTTCCAGCACTTTACCAAGAGCATCTACCACTACAGGATCGAAATGACTTCCGGAATCATCCTTAATTATCCGAACGACTTGATCCGGTTTCATGGCGACGCGGTAAGGCCTTTCAGAGGATAGGGCGTCGAAAACATCAGCAACTGCCAAAATTCTGGCGCCAAAATCTATGGCCTCCCCGGCCAGGCCGTCGGGATAGCCGCTGCCGTCGAACTTCTCATGATGCTGTCCCACGATGGGAAGTAAATCGGCAAAGACTTCGATGGGCTCCAGGATGCGTAAACCAGTGCGTGGATGCTGACGGATGATATCATACTCTTGATCGGTCAAGCGGCTGTTTTTGTCGATGAGCTTTGCCGGGGTGCCAATTTTACCTATATCATGCAGCAGCCCTCCGCGATAGAGGTTATCCAGTTCTTCTCTCCTGATCCCCAAAACGCGGCCTAACTTTAAAGCCAGCTGCGTGACTCGCTCCGAATGGCCGGCCGTCCATTCCGATTTCGCATCGATGGCCCGGGCTAAAGCGATAAGTGCGCCCCGGCTTAGTTGATCCAACCGCTTATTTGCTTCCAAGGTCTCTTTGAGGCCTTGCTCCAAATCTTTGTTTCTCTCTTCCCAATCATAGGCGATAAATTCCAAAATATCCCTATGCCTGACCTTCTCACCTTCATCCGCCACTTGCTCGAATTCTTCAGCAATAAACTGATTTTCCTTCGTTTCCTTAAACAGTTTTTCCATCTGATAGATCAAATCATTGCCGCTGCCCTTCTTAACCTTAGATCTATAAATCAAGCATCCTTGCAAAGTGAATTCCACTTTCTGATCTGCCACCTTCAAACCCAACATCTTTGTTTTTTTGATAAAAGTCCAAAAAAAAGTTTCAATTTTTTCTTTTTTGGCTCTCTGAATCATTATTCCAACAATGTCGTTGGAGATGCGTGAGAAAGTCGCATGATTGAAATGCTCCATCACTTCGGCTCGCACATGTTCACTAAAAAGGCGGCTCATTAATTTTATTTGCTCAAAACTATATTTTAAGGTTAGCCGATTGTAATTCTCCAATTTTAAGGCGACAAAAACAAATTCTTGCCTCGATTTCAATTTTTCGTCTAACTGCAGCAGGAAAAAACGCAGAGAATAAAAGCCGGTCAATGGATCAATAATTGACAGATTTTTTAATCGGTTGCTCATATACAGAAGATTTATATATTTATATAAAGTCGGAACAATATAAGCCGTTGTGCCTGAAAAAAAAATCGACAGGTAGGAAAATTGAAGATCCCTTGATCGAAGGTAAACAAAGGCTATATATGTGAATCCCAAAAACAGCAGGGTGCAAATGGTGTTACGGAGAAATTTGAGCCGTCGATTGATGAAAAGAACCACAACCCCCAATGTGAAGACTAAAAACACGTTTTGAGCGGCAGAAGCACTGTATAAAAAGCGTTTGCTCAAAAGCATGACCAACGAATTTGCGACGATGGTTACCCCAGGCAAAACTCCAAGGGGAGTGGGATACTCATCATGGATCAATTGATCAGTGGCTCCTACAAGAATTATTTTATTCCTGATATCATGTGGATTAAATTTTTTCTGTAAAACCCGAGCGGCTGGAATAATCCGCAAGTTTGAAGGATGGACTAAATAATTGAGAGAATTTGTGCCGTCGGGAGAAGCCACAAAAAAAGCATCATTTAGCAATATTCCCTTTTCATCAACTTTTATATCTGATCTGTCCAGACCCAGGTAGCTTACAAGTATCTCCATTTCCAGGGAGAAAACAATCTCTTGCTCATCGTTGACACTAAAGGTACGAGTTTTTTTTACAAGCCCTTCTTGTAACGGTTTATTAACAAAACCGATAGAAGCCGCGGCATCGCAAAAATCTTTGACCGGTTTTTCCTGAGAATGCTTATATAAGGCGTAACCCAGAACTACGTTGGGATGGGATTTAAATGCAGAAGCCAACTCTTCATCATCCTCAGGTTGTGATCTTCCTGCAAAAATAATATCCAGACCGATAACCTTCGGCGAGTGCGCGGCGATGTTACGGATGAGTTGTGCGGAAATACTCCTTTTCCAAGGCCATTTGAGGTTAAGAAGGCGCCGGGAATCTTGATCGATGGCGATGATCGTAATTTCTTTTGCTTCTTGCGGGGTTTGATTGAAGAGCCAGAACGAATGCTCGGTAATAACATTATCGACTTTGCTTTGCGGGACGGAAAAGAAATTATCCGCAAAGATCAAGTACCACAACAGCAGAATGAGCCAAAGAATAAACGGGTGAAAATAATTCTTTTCCTTGATGGCGCCAAGCATCAGCGTTATTTAGCTTTCCCGGGTTGTTTTTTATTGATTGCCTTCTCGTTCATCCGATTATTCGATCTGGTCATCATCGTCACCCCTGCCGCCGCCAACTTCACCAATCACGGGCATGGACCCACGGTATCGCCTTGCGCCAAATGGGCTGCCAGAGCAGATTTTGCTATCGTCTGTGTATTTTTTCCATTGTGGCATATGGTGACCTTATCGTCATCAGCGCCAGCGTCGGTGTCAGCGTCAGCATCGGCGTCATACACGCCTGAATCATCGCCTGCGTCATGGTCCGTTTCGTCAGTGTTATTTTCGGCCGGCCTATTGGCACCATCGGCATCCTTCTCTTGATCACTATCGTCAGCGGCGTGTTCGACGTCTGATACTTTTATTATTCTGCCGCCCTTGGTAACCGCAAAAGCCTTATGCCGATGTCTCTTTGCAAGTTGATTGAGTGAAGTGAATACGGATTGGTCGCAATCGGCTACGATTATTTCGTCTTGTCCCACCTCAGACCATTTTTTGCCTTCCAGGTTGCCACTTATACCATAAGAAGGCAGCCCGTTATCATCAGCATAACAGTGAAATTTTTTTTCTTCCCCACCGTATTTTTTCAAGTTTTCACGGGTCAGAAACTGAGCATAGGCATGATCTGCTGCATCCAGCTTTAGAAAAAATAGGCCGAATTTCGTGCGCCAGCCCATTTCTTCCATCGCCTTGGCATAGCCTTTTTCAACGTGTTTTAATTTTAAGTGACCCAGAGTTGCGGGAAGCACATCGTTTTCTAAAACGTAATCTTCAACTGCCTTTTTGAGTCCTCTTATATTCGTTTCACAGACTGTATCCCGGGCGTGCGCCAGCGCACCGAAATAGGCATAGATACAAATACTCGAAAGAATTAGGATCACCGCTAAAGTGATGGCTAACTCAACCAGGGTATAACCCCGATTCATTTTAGCTAAACACTTATAAGCCCGCTGAAAAACAAAACGGCCCATTTATCTCTCCTTCAAAGATCAATTGTCCAGCTCTCAACCACTCAGGCGTGAGAACAGGTTATATTTGCTGTTTTTCCTGTACCTCGAAAAACTGCACCGCGGCTGACAGCCTCTCGAGATGTTCGCGGTGAGCCTTCAGCAGTTCTATTTGGCCCGCACTCCATTCGATATTCTTGTTTGCAGTGCCGTCCACCTCTCCGAAAGAGTTTATGGCTTCGGCTGTCTCTTCTCTTATAATGCTTAGTTTTCCGACAAGCGATATGAGCATTTTATTGACGGCCTTCATTTCTTCGATCAAATAGTCCTTTTTTCTGAGTTTCACAGTTGATGGCAGCTTGCCGTTCTCTACCTGCTCGAAAACCCATCGAAACCGATACAAGGGCCCTGTAATTCGCCGGAATTCAAGAAACGAGTGTAAACTAAGCATAGTGATAAGCAAAATTACGGCCGGCCACACCCAAGCGTTCTTCCCTAACATCCTATCGGCAGCAGAACTCCTGATTTCCGAGCTCAGGCTTTCGTCCGACATTTCAACCACATCGGGGAAAACAACCGCAATGACGAAAAAAGAGACGATCATAAAGCTGTAAATGAGGGTCGTGGCCAGGAATTTATATTGCAGTGAGCTGGTCACTGCAAAAGTTTGTCGGCGAATCTGTGTCATCTTATCAAGTCTCCCCTCGCTATTCTATGATGGCAGACCTTCCAGAAGTTGCGATTTTAGGCGGATGGCTGCAAAAAAATTGAAACTCTGGAAACTATGAAATGAGAAATTAGGCAAATCTTCTTGACTCTTGAATTCCTGCAAAAAAATTTCTCATTTGTTATCGAAAATGTTGCTGTCTGCCCTAGGATCCGATTCAGTTATTCTACTTTTGTGGATTCATAGCCTGATCTGCTGGTCGGCCGGCGATAAAAACATACAATATTCATGCCGATATTAAAAATTACTAAAATTACAGGATCTTACAATGTAACAGGAAACCGAACTCATCAATCTCCGTCAAAAAAGTGTCGCAAATTGTCATAATTCATCAATCTGCTATTAGGGGATCTATATTTCGCAAAAGTCAACTTACGAGGAGCTGGATGGATCAATTTAAGCCGTATTTGGTTCGAACAAGAAGGGACTTAAAACCCTGATTCTGCGTCCTGTCGTTTATGCAAGGGCAACGATGCTCAAGCAACCACAACAAAGCTAATTAAATAGAGTATTCTCTTTTTCGCTGACATTTTTATCAGAACCATTTTTAATATTCGTCCTCACGTCGGGACTGTGGCAAAGTAGTATTTTAAATTCATCTGGCGTGATGACCAGCTGGGACCGATGCCGGTGGTCTCCGGACCCATCGGTCGGGAAAAGATTTATTACGAAGCCCCGCCGGCAGACCGGCTGGAAGGTGAGATGAAAAGTTTTATCCGCTGGTGGGAGAAAAGCCGGAATGAAGCAGAGAGTTAGCAATGCTTGGCGATCATCGCCTGCCAAGCGTCATAGTCTTCCTGGATTTGCCCGGCCGCCTGACTGGGTTCGAAAACATTTTGGCTGTAGTGCAGCGAGGCGAGATCATTGATGCTTTTAAATTTGCCGACCCCCAACCCGGCCATATAGGCCGCACCCAGGGCCGAGACCTCCTCCAAGCCGATATTGACGGCCTTCACACCCAACAGGTCGGCAATGAGCTGCATCAGGAAGCGATTGCCGGTCATCCCGCCATCCACCTTGAGCTCGGACAAGGATACCCCGCTATCCTTTTCCATGGCCACGATGACGTCCTTGACCTGAAAGGCAACGGACTCCAACGCGGCTCGGATGACATGATTTTTGTCCGAGCCGAAGGTCAGCCCGACAATGGAGGCCCTGGCGTCCATTTTCCAGTGAGGTGCGCCCATACCGCTGAAGGCCGGGATAAAGTAAACCCCGCCATTGCTCTCGACGGCTCGCGCCATGGACTCTGTTTCGGCGCTGGAAGCAATAAGTCCCAATTGATCACGCAGCCACTTGACTGTGGCGCCGCAGGTGACAATGATGCCCTCCAGGGCGTAATCGATGCGTTCGACCGTGCTCCAGCAGATGGTGGTGACCATGCCGTGATCCGAAGCTGAGGGAACCGGGCCGATATTGCAAAGAATGGATGAGCCTGTGCCCAAGGTGGCCTTAGCCTCTCCGGGGTGGAAACAGCCTTCGCCAAAGGCGGCTGCGTGGGAGTCGCCAATCATGCCGGTAATGGGAATTGGCTTTGGAAATAGACCTTCGAAGTCCGAGGCCCCGTAATGGAAGGAGGAAGGAGCGGCCTTGGGAAGGACCAGGCCTGCGGCACCGAAAGCGTTTAGAAGGATTTCATCCCAATCGAGGGTGTGAATGTTGAACAAAAGCGTGCGCGAAGCGTTGGTGTAATCCGTGAAATATGAATCTCCATCCGTAAGCCGGTACAGAAGCCATGTGTCCACGGTACCAAAAAAAGCCTTGCCGGAGTGGACAGCCTCTTTTACGACCGGATCATTCTCCATCAGCCAGGCAAGCTTTGCACCCGAAAAATAAGGATCTATGATCAGGCCGGTTCGGGCGCGGATCTCAGCCTCGACGCTCGTCCCCTTGAGCCGTTCGCATATGGGCACGGCGCGCTTGCATTGCCAGACCACGGCCCTGCAAAGGGGTGCCCCTGCCTTATCCCACAAAAGAAAGGTTTCGCGCTGATTGGAAACACCCGCGGCCGCAATCCGATTTGAGACGTTCCGATCTTGCTGCACGGCATTGTCGATGCAGAGACGAACGGATGCAAGGACATTTTCATACAGTTCGCCCGGGTCCTGCTCCACAAATCCGACTTGGGGGTAGTGCGACTGCAGCGGGACCGCGGCTTTGGCCACGACACCACCATCGGTTTCGAATAGCACGGTCTTGGTTCCGCCGGTGCCTTGATCAATGGCCAGGATGAGATTGTTCATGGCATCCTCTGTCTTTGCTTACTAATTATATTTGAAAACCCGGTCCTTTGGGCCTGGGTTTTTTACTATTGCTAAAACTGCTTTCACAATGCCCGCTGCATCAATGTTGATGTGAGCTCGCATTTCATCTCGCGGTCCGGGTATGGCGAATTTGCCTTCCATGAACCCTAGACGTTTCACGCGGCAACAAAGCCCCTCCTCGGCCACGATCTCCGAGACCAGGCTGCCAACGCCACCGTGGATACTGTGTTCCTCAACCGTCAGCGCGCGGCCGGTCTTTCGAACAGACTTGATAATACCTTCGCGGTCCAGGGGGCGGATGGACGAAACGTTCACGACCTCTGCCCTGATCCCTTCATCATTCAAAATATTTCCGGCAGCGCAGGCCTCGTATACCGTGGAGCCCATGGCGAAAATGCTGATGTCCTCGCCTGGCCGCAACACGTCAATTTTGCCGGGCTCAATTTGATAGCCTTTATCGTGCAGGACGGGGAATTTAATACTATCCATCCTTATGTACACCGGCCCTTCGTACGCCAACGCATAGTTGAAAATCTGCTCTGTCTCCACTGGATCGGAGGGGGCAAATATGAGGATATTACCGAAGCCGCGCATGATGGACACGTCGTCAATGGCGTGATGCGTGCTGGCCAAAGCACCGTAGCAGACTCCGGCGTTCAGGCCCACCAGTTTAACATTGGAGTTGGAGTAGCAGATGTCATTTTTCACCTGTTCGTTTGCCCGGTGGACGAGAAAAGGCGCGGCGTTGGCCGTCACAGCCACGAACCCGCCCAGGGCCATGCCTGCGGCAGTTCCGACCAGGCTCTGTTCGGCGATGCCCACATTGACCAGCCGATCCGGGTATCGATCCTTGAAGGGGGCAATCTTGGCGGTGGAGGTGGAGTCGCTGACCAGAGCGACCATGTTCACGCCACGCTCCACGGCCTTGATGAAGGTGTCCACCATAACCTCTCTGAGGTCCTGTGCTTTTTCATGTGTCAGCATTTCAGCTCCTCCATGGCTTGCGGCAGCTCTTCACCTCTGGGAATTCGGTGGTGCCAACTGGGCTGGCCTTCAATAAAAGACACACCCTTGCCTTTTGTCGTTTTGGCGATGACCGCCTTGGGTTTGCCGTCGCCCCTGGGCAATGACTCGATCGTCTCGATCAAGGCGGCGGGATCATTGCCGTCAGTTTGACCCACCCACATCCCAAAGGCCGCCATTTTTTTATCCAATGGTTCCAGATCCATTATTTTTTTTGTGAAATCGGCCAGTTGCAAACCGTTGCGATCTACGATCCAGATCAAGTTGTCCAGCTGAAACTGGGCTGCAGCCATCGCCGCTTCCCAGTTGGAACCCTCCTGGAGCTCGCCATCGCCGGTGATCACATAGACCAAATAGCCACGCCCGCTCTTTTTGGCAGCCAGAGCCAGCCCGACGCCGACGGCCAGGCCGTGTCCCAGGGCCCCGGTGTTGACTTCGATAAAGGGTGTTTTCTGCCTGACCGGATGACCCGGCAGCAGGGACCCGAATTGGAGGTAGGTGTCGAGCAGCGCCTCATCGAGCAAGCCGGCCTGGGCCAGTGTACAGTACAACCCACCGACCCCGTGCCCTTTACTCAGGATGAAACGATCGCGGTCCGGGTGATTGGGATCGTCTCTCTGATACCTCAGCAATCGAAAGTACATGGAGGCCAGGATATCTGCCTCCGAAAGATCGGCACCGGTATGTCCCTGGCCGGCTTTGTAATTCATATTGAGGGTTTTTCTTCTAATTTCTTGAGCTTTTTCAACAACTTGGTTCGGATTGAGGGAAAAAGGATTGTTCATGCTGGCTCCTGGTGAACGGTATTGTTTACACATTGTGCTTATTTACATTTACGGATAATTTCGAAAAATAAATAACTCTATTCGAAAAAAAAAGCAACCAATTTAATAAAATTAAATAAAAATATATAAATATAAAAAGATGGCATGTTTGGGTTTATTAGTTATTATATATAAATATTAATATGTTAAGTATATTTTTTAATATTTTGGTTTTTTTTAATAAAATATTGACATTGTTATTCTTCTATGACATTCTCTTTTCGCATCGGCTAATCGAAAGTTTTCAAAACAAAGAAACGTAACCATGAAAGGAGAGGAAACATGAAAAGAATGTTTGCAGTAACGATAGCACTCTGTGTTCTTTTGGCGGCATCGATGGCGTTTGCCGGTAAACTCATGGTCATTATTACACCTTCGCACGACAACCCGTTTTTCAAGTCCGAAGCGGTCGGCGCCGAGTCCAGGGCCAAGGAACTCGGATACGAAACCCTGGTTTTGGTTCATGACGACGACGCCAACAAACAGAATGAATTGTTTGACACCGCCATCGCCCGCGGCGCTGCGGCCATTGTTATAGACAACGCCGGCGCCGATGCGAGCATCGCCCCTGTGGAAAAGGCCAAAAAGGCCGGCATTCCCTCCTTCCTCATCGACCGTGAGATCAATAAAACCGGTGTGGCCGTGGCCCAGATTGTTTCCAACAACTACCAGGGCGCCAAGCTCGGAGCTGAGGAATTCGTCAAATTGATGGGTGAAAAGGGTCCTTATGTTGAGTTGGTGGGCAGGGAATCCGACACCAATGCCGGTATTCGTTCCCAGGGCTACCATGATGTCATCGACCAATACCCCGATATGAAGATGGTTGCCCGCCAGAGCGCAAACTGGAGTCAGACCGAGGCCTACGAAAAAATGGAATCCATCATCCAGGCAAATCCCGATATAAAGGGGGTTATCTGCGGTAACGACACCATGGCCATGGGCGCCATGGCTGCGCTCAAGACCGCCGGCAAGGGGAAGGTCATCGTGGTAGGCTTCGACGGCTCCAACGACGTCCGGGATTCCATCATAGCCGGGGATATCAAAGCGACCGTGCTGCAACCTGCCTACCGCATCGCTCAGATGGCCGTTGAACAAGCCGACATGTACCTAATGAAAGGATCCACCGGTTTGCCCGAGAAGCAGCTCATGGACTGCGTGCTCATCATTCCCGCCAACGCCTCTAAACTTGAAACGTTTGCCTTGAAAGATTAATTTTTATCCATGCAGGGCGGCGTGCCGCACAGCGCCGCCCGCCAATCTTGTGCGGTCGGCCGTACGAATTCGTGTAGATCACTGCAGCCGCAACCCTTTTCTTCACCATTAATAGAGGTGCCTATGCGGAGAACATCCGGAATTGGCAGACAACTCCTTTCCCTGGTGGCCTTAAGTCTAATGATTTTCATCGTCGACGCCTGCACCATTGTCCACGACGACGATGAGGACGCGAAGAAAACGGATAAGAAGCTCGACATTTACTTTGTCACTGACGACTTCAAGCCCGACGAGTTTGTAGAAAAAATCTGGGACGATAAGGTTGTACCGTATTTTAAGGAAAAGTGTTTACCCATCAGCGACGTCCTGCCTACCTGGGCCAAGGATCAGGAAGCCGCCGGCCGGCAGTTCGGATACCGCGAAAAGGCCGAAGGCAGCCCCTGGAATTTCCGGGTCAAGGGCTCGGGCAGGATCGTATCCCTAAATACGGCCTCCAGGGCTTCCACCGTCGATGTGGATCTGGATCCGGCCGACGGCTCTGCCGATGTGCTCATTCAGATCGGACCGGTCATCAAGGACAGCGCCATCCGCGACTCGCTGGAATTCATTTCCTTTACTGATTTTACAAACCAGCTTGAGTTCGCCCGTCTCTCCAACGCCTTAAACAAAAAGGTTAACAAGACGGTCACCGGCGAACTGGATCGCGACAACCTCATGGGCAAGGGCATCTCGTTTAATGGTGCCTTCACCCAGTTGCAGGATTCCGACCTGATTCGCATCACGCCGGTCTCCCTTGAAGTAAAGTAGGAGGCCGGGATGAGCGAGAGTATCCAAAACGATGTCATCCTCAGAGCTGAACAGCTCACTAAAATTTTTCCCGGCACCGTGGCCTTGAACAAGGTCGACTTCAATGTCTACCGGGGCAAGGTCAATGCCCTGGTGGGTGAAAACGGCGCCGGCAAATCCACGTTGACAAAGATTCTCGCCGGCGTGGAAGCCCCCTCCAGAGGTGCGCTTTATCTGGAGGGCAAAAATGTCCGCATCCGGTCATTTCACGACGCGGCTTTCCACGGCATCGGCATGATACACCAGGAGCTGAATCTTTGTCCCAATCTGAATGTAGCAGAGAATATTTTTGTCGCCCGGGAGATAACCAGGGGCCGCGTTCACATCGATCATAAGGCCCAGTTGGAGAATGCGCGAAAGCTGCTCGATCGTCTCCAGGCGGACATCGATCCCGAGGCGGAAGTCGCCAACCTGCGCATCGGCCAGCAGCAAATTGTCGAAATCGCCAAGGCCCTGGCCCTGGACACCCGCATCCTCATCATGGACGAACCCACGTCGGCCCTGTCCACCGCCGAGGTGGAAGTGCTCTTTAAGGTCATCCGAGACCTCAAGAGCCACGGCGTCTCCATCATTTACATCTCCCACCGTCTTGAAGAACTCGCGCAGATAGGCGATCACATCACCGTTCTGCGCGACGGCTTCCTGGTGCAGGAAGCGCGCATGGCGGACATCGACATCCCCTGGATCATATCCAATATGGTGGGAGAAGCTGCGGACCGTAAATTGTCGCACACCAGCCAGTCCACCAGCGAAGAGGTGCTTCGGGTGGAGAATCTGCGCTTGCCGCGGGTGGGAGGCGGTTTCACCCTGGACCACCTTACCTTCCATTTGAAAAAGGGCGAAATCCTCGGCATATACGGCCTCATGGGCGCGGGCCGCTCCGAACTTTTCGAATGCCTCATGGGGCTGCACAAAGAAGACAAAGGCAACGTGTTCCTGGATGGCCGGGATGTCACCAACGGCTCGGTCGGCGATCAGATTAAGATGGGCATGGCCCTTATACCCGAGGATCGCCAGCGTGAGGGACTGGTGCAGGCCTTGTCCGTAACGCACAATATGACGTTGTCGAGCATCTGGAAATTTATCAAAATCTTTCATATCGTGGGCGAGAAAATCAATAACGCCGTTTTCAGCATGATCGAGGACTTGTCCATCAAAGTGCCCAGCCCCCAGGTGCTTATCAGCTCGCTATCAGGCGGCAATCAGCAGAAGGTGGTTATCGGCAAAGCGCTTTTGACATCGCCCAAGGTGCTTCTCATGGATGAGCCGACCCGGGGGATTGACGTGGGCGCCAAAGCCGACGTTTTCGAAATCATGAATAATCTGGCCGCCCGCGGTATCGGTGTTATCTTCAACTCTTCGGAACTCAAGGAGATAATTGCCGTATCGGACCGGATCATCGTCATGAGCAAGGGCAAAATCACCGCCGAACTCAAACGCGAAGACGCCACGGAGGCACAGCTCGTGGCGGCCTCTGCCGTGGGGCACAAGACCGAGGCCCAAGACACTACGCCATTAATGAGGATCAGCCGACCATGAATACGATCACAGCAACTGAGGAAACTCCTGTTACGAAGAAACAAAAGATTAAAATCGGCATGCTTCTTTTGAAGCTTAGAACTTTCATTGCCCTCTTTCTGGTCGTCGTCTACTTCAGCATCATGGCGCCAAATTTCCTGTCCATGGCCAACCTCGTGATCATGGTCAAGCACGTCTCCATCTATGCCTTTTTGGCCATCGGCATGACCTTTGTCATCATCACCGGTGGCATCGATCTTTCGGTGGGAGCTGTCGTGGGGCTGGCGGGTATGGTGGCCGGCGGCCTAATTTATAATGGGCTGCATCTGCCGATGTTCGGGGTGACCGTTTATTTCCATTTGCCCATGGTCATCCTCATTACCCTATTTGTGGGCGTTCTTTGCGGCGCTTTCAGCGGATTTCTCATCACGCGCTTCAACGTGGCACCCTTTATCGCCACCCTGGGCATGCTCTACGTTGCCCGGGGCGCAGCCCTGCTTTTATCAGACGGCAAAACGTTTCCCAACCTCGTGGGGAGCCAGGAACTCGGAAACACAGGCTTCCCCTGGCTGGGCGCGGGCACAATCGTCGGCATTCCCATCAGCATCTGGATTTTGGTATGTTTGGGCGCAGCGGCCGCCTATATCGCGGCTAAGACTCCCCTGGGCCGGCACATATACTCTGTCGGCGGCAATGAGCGGGCCGCCCTGCTTTCAGGCGTTCGCGTCAATCGGGTCAAGATGTTTGTGTACATGTTTTCGGGCTTTTGCTCGGCCATTGCCGGATTGATCATTGCTTCGCAGCTGGTGGCCTCGCACCCGATGTCGGGTCACATGTTCGAACTTACGGCCATCGCTGCGGCGGTCCTGGGCGGCACCTCCATGGCCGGCGGACGCGGAACAATCGGCGGCACCATTATCGGCGCTTTTGTCATCGGGGTGCTGGGCGACGGCATGGTCATGATGGGCGTTAGTTCTTTCTGGCAGATGGTTATCAAAGGCCTCGTCATCGTGGCCGCCGTTGTCGTTGATCAATTCCAACGGAATCTGCAGAGCAAGGCCGCTTTGCAGGAAGACTGAAGTATTAGGCCTCGAAAGCCGTTAATTTTTCCATTCCGGAGAAAGCCGGAATTCTGTAATATCGATGTGTTCCGGTTGCCGGATAATTTCCGGCATAACGGATCTTGAAATTTTTGCGAAACTTTCAATCAGAGGGAGATGTCATGAAGGTCATGGATAAAAAGATCTGTTTCGGTCTGATTGTCGCCACTCGCGGTTTCTTCAACCCGGTCCTGGCGGGAACGGCTCGCAAGGAACTGCTGGAACTGCTTGATGAACTTTCCATCGATTATGTGATTGGATCTGCAGACGCTACTCCTCACGGGGCGGTGGAAAATCTCGAGCACGCGAAAATATATGCCGGACTTTTCCGCCAAAACGCCGACAGGATTGACGGCGTGCTCGTCATCCTGCCCAATTTTGGAGATGAGCTGGGTGTTGTGCAAACCCTGGATATGGCCAAACTGAACGTCCCGGTGATGGTGCAAGCCTGCAACGACGACCTGGACAAGGTGGGCGTTTTCAGCCGCCGGGATGCCTTTTGCGGCAAAATCTCGGTCTGCAACAATCTCTATCAATACAACATCCCTTTCACGGATACCGCCCTTCACACTTGCGACATCAAGAGTCAGGTTTTTCGCGACGACCTGGACCGCTTCGCCCGAATTTGCCGAACGGTGAAAGGTCTGACCAGCGCCCGCATCGGTGCCATCGGCGCGCGTCCGGCTCCGTTTCAGACCGTCCGTTACAGCGAAAAGCTCCTGCAATCCTCCGGGGTCACGGTCGTGCCGGTGGATCTTTCGGAGATTTTCGCCGCGGCCAACGCTTTTGACGACAACGCGGCGCTCGTACAGGAAAAACTCGCTGAAATTCGAACGTACGGAACGATACCCGCTAAATTCCCGGACGAGCAGGTTCTACGTCAGGCCAAGTTCTCCGTGGCCGTGGAGGAATGGATGACGGCCAATGAATGTGTCGCCAGTGCGATTCAGTGCTGGTCCTCCATGCAGGAAAATTACGGCTGCGCCTCCTGTCTGACCATGAGCATGATGGGTGAACGCTTTATGCCCAGCGCCTGTGAGGTAGACGTGGCCGGTGCCGTATCGATGTACGCGCTATTGCTTGCCTCGGGTTCGCCTCCCGGTTTTCTGGACTGGAACAACAACTACGGCGAAGCAATCGACAAGTGCGTCAACACGCATTGCAGTAATTTTCCCAAGACCTTCTTTGGCGTCACACCCGAGATCGCTGACCTGGACATCCTGGGTGAAACCCTGGGCCGCGAAAATTGCTTCGGCGCGGTCAAAGGGAAGGTGGCCCCCGGTCCCATGACCTATTTCCGGCTTTCCACAGACGATCAACGAGGCGTGATCAAGTCCTATCTGGGACAGGGAGAATTTACTGACGATTCCTTTGATATGGACGGTGGTATCGCCGTCTGCAAGATCTCCGATTTGCGGTCGCTGCTGGCCCACATTTGCCAAAACGGCTTTGAACACCATGTGGCCATGACCCGCGGACACGTCGCGGACGTACTCGATGAAGCGGTTGGCAAATACCTTGGCTGGGAGTTGTACCACCACCAAAATTAATAACATTTTTAAATGGATGAATAGGGATGCTTGCAGAACAAAGACGACTGAAAATGCTTGAGCTGATGCGCGAGGAAGGAAGTGCCAGTGTCAGGGCCTTGAGCCAAACCTTCTCCGTCTCCGAACCGACCATACGTCAGGACCTGGAAAAGCTGGAAACCGAAGGCTTTATCGTTCGCAAGCATGGCGGCGCCTTTCTCAAATCCGTACCGCAGCAGGTCCAGGCCATGTCTCTGGAGCACCTGGAGAACATGGACAAAAAAAGGGTCATCGGGCGTAAAGCCGCCGAATTCGTGCATCATGGGGAAACCATCATCCTGGACGCCGGATCGACCACTACTGAAATGGTTGACCATCTGGCTATGAGGCAGAATCTGAAAGTCCTGACCAACGCTTTGAACATTGTGCTGAGGCTGGGCGTGGTGCCAAATTGTACGGTGTTCGCGTCCGGCGGCCAGTTTAAACCCCCGACCTTGTCTTTGACCGGAGAGAAGGCGGCTGAATTCTTCACTGATGTCTATGCATCCAAGCTCTTTCTGGCTACGGGCGGCATCTCCTTTGAGGCCGGCCTGACTTATCCGGGCTTAAATGATCTATATGTTAAAAAAGCCATGATCAAGGCCGCCAAGGAAGTCATTCTAGTGGCGGACTCCACTAAGATTGGCAAAGTTTCTTTTGCCTCTTTAGGCGGGTTGGATCTCATCCATTCTTTTATCACCGACGATTCCATTGCGGACGAAGACCGGCGCCGCTTTGAAGATATGGGCGTAAAAGTGATTCTTGCCAAATAGGTGCTCGGACCACCCGATCTGCTCCGCAATTAATCAATAAAAGATGCGATATCCCGATCATTGGGGGCAGAATCCATTCACAAGCTCAGAACAGGCTTGAATGGGCCCAAGGGCGCATAAGATCCTCCAGGCGGATTTCGGGCTTGCCCTTCACTGCACCAGAGCCGCACAAGCCTGCTGCCTGGCTCTCATCCTGCCGATGGTCATAAAGCAAAGACAGGGACTATCATTTTGGTTGCCACTCCCTGTTCTTAGTTCATCTGGTGCGCCAGGCAGGATTTGAACCTGCGGTCTACGGATTCGTAGACCAGGATCCTGAAAATTAAAAAACGTCGTAATTTCAACCGGATGATTCTACTCAACTTTTTCAACCAACTTTTATCTCATCACGCATTAAATTGGCAACCGCGTATAATGGATATGAATGCAGATATTCCTGCACGGAAAAGGGATACCCCGAGAATCGTACTCCCAGGGAACTTACGGATGATTTCTCTTTCAGGAAAAGATGCAGACTGCATAATGTCCCCCGGGAACCGCTCTTTACTTCAATCGGGATGATGTTTTGCCGTTGTTGGAGAAGATAATCCAATTCGGCATTGCTGGAGTGAGCTTCACGATGCCAGTAATATAATGAAGCCTTTCTTGCCGGGTTAGAATACGCCAGCAGCTCCTGCCCAACAAAGGCTTCTGCAATGGAGCCCCGATTTACCAAACACGTTTCAGGTTTCAGTATCCATTCGGCCAGATCGAGTTCAAGCACAGTCTGCGCCAATCCAATATCGAGAAAAATGGTTTTAAAACGATCGGGATTGACTGTACCACCAAGAGGTATCCCACTGGCGGATGTGTGCCTCACGTCATGAACAACGGATGCCTTGAGAAGTAAATCCAAGGCCGGAGCCAGCTCCCTTTTTCGCCAGTTACCCGCCAGCCGGCTATATTTGAATTTTCGACCCATCAAGCGGGGAACTTCATTAAATATTATTTCAACGTATTTAATCTGGTACTTTTTGACATATTTGGAAAAGTCCTGCCGGTAGGCTTCGATCAGGTCTGCCAGTCTTTTGCCGCATTTGTTCAAATCTTCGGTTTCCATCCAGATGAGCACTACTTCCGGCATACCGCCGGTTGCCAGGTATTCACCAAGAATCACTCTTGTCCAAAAACGGGTTTAGAATGAGTCATAAAGTGAGTAATAATACGAGTCATTGAAAAAAATCCTCCTTATATGTAGGGTGGTTGTTA
>CACVKW010000831.1 GCA_902749685.1 Olavius sp. associated proteobacterium Delta 1
AAAGAGAAAGAATCGAGGCTATCAAACGCGGCGTTGACCTGGCGGCCCTGGTCAAGGCCAAGGGCGTTAAACTGAGAAAAAACGGCAAAAGCTATTTTGTACAGTAAATCCGGGACGTTGTTGACTGAGTTGACTTACGAGTTCCTATAGAAAATATAAGATTCTATTGCAGGAAGAAGTAAAGGCGAAAGAGAGTTCATT
>CACVKW010000832.1 GCA_902749685.1 Olavius sp. associated proteobacterium Delta 1
TTAACAACCACCCTACATATAAGGAGGATTTTTTTCAATGACTCGTATTATTACTCACTTTATGACTCATTCTAAACCCGTTTTTGGACAAGAGTGATAA
>CACVKW010000833.1 GCA_902749685.1 Olavius sp. associated proteobacterium Delta 1
CTATCACTCTTGTCCAAAAACGAGTTTAGAATGAGTCATATAATGAGTTGTAAAACGAGTCATTGAAAAAAATCCTCCTTGTATGTAGGGTGGTTGTTAA
>CACVKW010000834.1 GCA_902749685.1 Olavius sp. associated proteobacterium Delta 1
GGATACTGGATGTCGTTGAAATTCACCGATAGTGTCCTGTTAGATATCCAGCATCGAGTATCAAGCATCCAGCATCAGCCCAGAAAAAGCAACGATCTCGGGCATAACGGCCAGGCTAGATGATAAGAATTTATGCAATGCTAGGGTTTATTAAGGCGGACAAGTATCGATCGAATACGGAATATCGCAAGTGTATATGCCCTTTTTCAAGGATCCGCCTTCCAACTCCGAATTTGCTCTATCGGTTCCCCAACTTCTGTCATCTGTCTTCTTTACACTGACACCTGAAACCCGACACCTGAAACCCATTTGCTACTCACTCAAGTTGCCATTCAGCTGAACTTGTGCTATTCCCTCAATACTTTTTGTCGGCTTAAAATCTAAAGGAAAAGCTATGTTCACCGCACTGGAAAAAAAGCAAATTCTCAAACTCAATGAACGGCTATCCCGGAACATCACCCTCAGTCTGGTCAAGTCAGAGCATCAACATTATAATGCGTTTAAAGAATTCTGTTATAATTTAAGCCGCTTAGCACCCGGGATTAAAATCGCACAAGAAGGCGAATCTCCGGAGCAGCCGCCACAAATTGTAATTGGCAATGGTCTACACTATCAAACAGTACCGGCCGGTCATGAACTGCAGCCATTTCTTGAAGCGCTGATAGCTTTCGGCTCAGACGCCTCGGATTTAGCCGCCCCCGTGCAAACTCGATTAAAAAAGGAGAAACTTCCAGCCACTCTAACCTTATTTATTGCCCCGCAGTGCACATTTTGCCCGGCCGTGGTTCGTCAGCTCATTCCGCTGCCGATGGTGGACGACAAAATTCAGCTGACCATTATCGACGGGACCCTGTTTCCCGAAATAGCTGAACCACACAAGATCCAGGCGGTGCCGACCCTTCTTTTAGACGAACAGTTTCGCTGGACAGGCTCTGTGCCGCTGGAAGAAATTATCAACACCATCAATTCCCGTGACCCGGCGTCACTGGGTGCTGCTTCACTTGAAAATATCTTAAAGGCTGGCCAGGCAAGCCATCTGGCAGCCATGATGTTGGACGGCAAAAAAATATTTGCGCCATTTTATGATTTGCTCATCCACGATAAGTGGCCGGTTCGTCTGGGAGCAATGGTCGTGATGGAAGAAATAGCCGATCAGAACCCCACAATGGCATCTGAAGCGATTGACTTCTTATGGGACCGATTTCACCAACTGCCCGACCAGATAAAAGGAGATATTCTGTATATGTTCGGCGAAATCAAAGACCGACGTGCCGTGTCATGGCTGGAGGAGGTGCTGGGCGGAGATTACAACGAAGAGGTGAAAGAAGCGGCTGAAGAAGCGCTTGAAAAATTTAATGGATGATTTTTTGAGGAGGATAAAAAGCATAGACAGTCTGATTAAACTAATTTAAACCGCCGTAGCATTTTAAAGCGAACCGCAGAATATCGAATAATGAATATCGAATGTCGAAGTAAGGAATTCTATCAATTTTAATAAAATCTAAAGACAGAGTGCAACGATTCCATCCTTCGTAATTCTGCGGTTCGATATTCGATATTCTGCGGTTCGCTTTTCAATCCAAACTACAGAAAAGCCCCATCGAATCAACGACAGGGCGTTCATAAGTTTTAGCTTAAAATAATAATCAATCCCGTACTATTCCTCATCCTTGGCGGTTTTCTGGGTCGATTCTTTTTTTTTCTTGGTATCCGAGGCGTCCTTTTTTTCAGCCGCAGCTTGTTTTTTAGGAGCTGCTTTGGTCTCTTTTTTAGGTATTTCTCCTTTCTTGGCCTCGGCGGATCTCTTTTGCGCAGCTTCTGTCTCTTTTACAGCCGCTTTATCTTCTTTTTTTGCAGCCGCTTTCTTTTTAGGGGCCGTCTTGGCCGCTGATTTTTCTTCCTTAGCAGTTTTCTCTTTGGCCGCAGCTTCGGTCTTTTTCTCGTCGGATTTTTTGGCCTTTACAGCCGAATCATCTTCTTTATCCGCCGGAAGCGCTTTTTTCTTAGCGACTTTTTGCGGCTTTTCTTGCGCTTTATCTGCCGCTTTCTTATCAGCAGCAGCTTTTGGGGGTGCTGCTGCAGCTTTTGTTTTTTTCTTTTTAGTCTTTTTCTTCTTGGTATCCTGTGAAACCACCAATTCAATCAGTGCAACAGGAGCAGCATCTCCCGGTCGCCTGCCCAATTTTACAACGCGAGTATAGCCACCGGATATTTCACCAAAACGCTCGGCAGCGTTTTCAAACAATTTATGCACGACATCCTTTTCTCTCACAATCGCCAGGGCCTGCCGCCTGGCGTGCAAATCACCTCGTTTGGCCAAGGTAATTATATGATCCGCCCAGCGTCTGAGTTCTTTTGCTTTGGCCCCGGTTGTACGGATACGATCATGCTTAAACAATGATGTCACCATATTTCTGAACATAGCGTTGCGGTGACTAGGGGTTCGATTTAATTTTCGACCGGCTTTACGATGTCTCATGGCACTGCCTACTCTCCTTCCTCAGTATCTTCCTCGGGCGGCGCAAATCCTTCAAGCTTCATTCCAAGAGAAAGGCCCATTTCAGCCAACACTTCTTTGATCTCATTTAATGATTTTCTGCCAAAATTTTTAGTTTTCAGCATCTCTGCTTCAGTTTTGCTTACCAGTTGATAGATTTTGTTAATATCGGCATTTTTCAAACAATTTGCACTGCGTACGGAAAGCTCGAGTTCTTCAACACTGCGGAATAAATTTTCATTAAATTCAGGCACACTTTGCTCTTCGGTCTTTTTATCCGGCTTCGGCTCGAGCTGTTCATCAAAATTGATAAACATGGACATCTGCTCTTTTAAGATTTTGGCAGCATAGGCAATAGCATCTTCCGGAACAATGCTACCGTCGGTCCAGATTTCCATGGTAAGCTTATCATAATCGGTACGTTGACCGACACGGGCATTTCCCACCGTATAATTAACGCGTTTGATCGGCGAAAATACGGCATCAATGGGTATGGTACCGGCCGGTGCGTCTTCATCCTTGTTGGCTTCCGCTAATGAATAGCCTTTGCCAACTTGAACAGTCATCTCCATTTTGAGCACAGCTTTATCCGAAAGACTGGCGATGTGCTGCTTTGGATTGAGTACTTCGCATTTTCCGTCATCGCTCATAATATCTCCAGCGGTGACTTTGCCTTCTCCGGCAGCATCGAAGCGCACGACTTTAGGTTCAGGATCGGCGACTCTAAAACGCACTTCTTTTAAGTTCAAAATAATTTCGGATACATCTTCTAGAATGCCCTGGATCACACTAAATTCATGCATCACTGCATCGAATTTAACCGACACAATGGCAGCACCGTACAGAGAAGAAAGGACGATTCTTCTTAAACTGTTGCCGATTGTGATCCCAAAGCCTCTTTCAAGAGGTTCACAAACAAATTTCCCATAGGATGGATTACTACTTACCTGAACTTTTTCTGGCATCACCAATTCCTGCCAGTTCATGTACATAAGTTCATCTGACGGCATTTTTATTCTCCTGATATTTCAGGTTCTGGTTTTTCGACCGCAAACGGCGGTCCCTCTGCCCGGTTTTAAATATGTTGATTTTATTTCGAGTAAAGCTCAACGATGAGCTGTTCCTGCATCGGCATGGTGAGATCTTCGCGCAATGGAAATCCCTTGATGCTGCCTTTCATGCCATCTTTTTCAAGATCGAGCCATTGAGGTATACCTCTGCGAACCACTGCATCCAGGGAGTCCTGCAGCGCCTGAATCTTTTTGCTTTTTTCACGCACCTCGATCATGTCGCCGATTTTTACCAGGAATGACGGAATATTGACCCGTTTTCCATTAACCAAAAAGTGTCTGTGACGTACAAATTGTCTGGCTTGAGAACGTGAATTGGTAAACCCCAATCGATAAACGACATTGTCCAATCGACGCTCCAATAAGACAAGCAAATTCGTACCGGTAATACCCTTTTGACTATCCGCCCGTTCAAAAAAAAGATGGAATTGTTTTTCAGAAAGGCCGTACATGCGTTTTACTTTTTGTTTTTCACGCAGCTGAATACCGTAGTCCGATAGCTTCCTGCCACGGCGCTCGCCATGCTGTCCCGGTGGGTACCCCCGTCGATCAAAGGCACACTTATCCGAATAACAGCGATCTCCCTTGAGAAATAGTTTTAGATTTTCCCGTCGGCAATGCCGACAAACGGAATCTGTGTATCGTGCCAAATTTTTCCTCCCTGTATTCTTAAAGTTATCAGCTATTGGTTTTTAATTATTCGAATAACCAGTAACAAATAACAATTAACTATTAGACTCTGCGCCGTTTCGGTGGCCGGCAACCATTATGAGGAATGGGGGTTACATCTTTTATCATCACCACATTAAATCCGGTTGACTGAAGGGCCCGCAGGGCGGACTCCCGCCCGGGTCCAGGTCCTTTGACATAAACCTCCACACTTCGCATACCATGCTCCATCGCCTTCTTCGCAGCATCCTGAGCTGCCAGTTGAGCAGCAAAGGGAGTGCTTTTACGAGATCCTTTAAATCCCTGAACACCGGCGCTGGACCATGCCACGACATTACCCACCGAATCGGTTATGGTGACAATGGTGTTGTTGAAAGTCGATTGAATATGAACAACACCGTTGGCGATGTTCTTTTTTACCTTTTTTTTAGTACGAACCTTTTTAGCCATGAATTTTTTCCCTGCATTAAAAATTGAGAAATTTAGAAACTGAGAATTGATTTGGTCCTTATTTTAATTCCTCAATACCTTAATTCGCAATGCCTAAATCTCATTGTCTATTTCTTCTTCGCGCCGCCTTTCTTCTTAACGGCGGCCCGCTTGGGTCCTTTACGGGTGCGGGCATTGGTTTTCGTTCGCTGTCCGGCGACCGGCAACGATCTTCGATGGCGAAGTCCCCGATAGCTTCCGAGATCCATCAAACGTTTGATGTTCATGGAGATTTCAGTCCGAAGTTCACCTTCTACCTTATAACTGTCATCGATGACTTTACGGATATTGTTAATCTGCTCTTCGGTCAAATCATCGGTCTTGGTACTCGGATCAATCTGAAGATGGGAAAGTATATTTTGAGATGATGTTCTACCGATCCCATATATATAGGTCAGGCCGATCTCGATCCGTTTTTTTCTGGGTAAGTCAACCCCCGCAATTCTTGCCAAAACGTATCCTCCTATCCTTGTCTCTGTTTGTGTCGTTTATTTTCGCAAATAACCCGCACAACCCCTTTTCTTTTAACAATCTTACATTTGGGGCATATCTTCTTGGCCGATGCTCTGACTTTCATTTTAAACTCTCCTCACCAAATAATATTGAAGATTGAAGATTGAAGATTGAAGATTTATTGAATCCTGACGATTAAATTTTCCCGCGCTTGAAGTTTTTCTGATAGAGCGTTATAAATTCGTACTACTTGGGAATTCAATGCTTATAAAAAATAAAACGATAAAATACCTCAAATATTCAATCTTCAATTTTCATTCTTCAGTCCGATCACTTCGACCGGTAGGTAATTCTGCCACGCGAAAGATCATAAGGTGAGAGCTCTACAGTCACTTTATCACCAGGCAGTATTTTAATGAAATGCATCCTCATTTTGCCGGAAATATGTGCCAGCACCTGATGCTTGTTTTCCAGTTCAACTTTGAACATCGCATTGGGTAAAGTCTCTAGAACAATGCCCTCTACTTTAATTGCCTCTTCTTTCGCCATCGCTATTATCGCCCTTTCATCTTACCGCCGCTTTTTTTCAAGAAACCCTCATAATGCCGGCTCAACATATGGGATTCCATCTGAGCAACCGTATCAATTGCCACACCGACCACAATCAGAAGGGCTGTACCACCAAAATAGAACGGTACGTTGAATTTTGTGATCAGCACCGACGGTAGCACGCAAACTGTTGAAACATAGATTGCGCCCCCCAGGGTAATGCGGGTCAGTACTTTGTCTATATAATCTGCCGTACGCTTTCCTGGACGGATACCCGGAATATAACCGCCTGCTTTTTTCATATTATCGGCTACATCAACCGGATTGAACGTGACGGCCGTATAGAAGTAGCAAAAGAAAAATATAAATCCGACAAACAGCAGTTCATATAGTAGATTGCCGGGCGTTATAGCGTTCGTAATATTCTGAATCCACTCCACTTTTACAAAACTGCCGATGGTAGCCGGAAACATGATAATAGATGAAGCAAAAATCGGCGGAATAACGCCGGAAGTATTTATCTTCAAAGGCAGATGGGTACTCTGCCCACCATACATTCGGCGTCCGACCACTCGTTTGGCATACTGAACGGGAATGCGACGCTGACCCTGTTCGACAAAAATGATAAAACCGATGACGGCAATCATCAAAACGACCAGAATTAAAACCGCAAATATCCCCATCTCACCGGTTGAAAGCAGACGACCGGTGTTGACGCTGGCGATGGGTAATCGACAGACAATGCCGGCAAAAATAATCAATGAGATACCGTTGCCGATGCCTCGCTCGGTAATCTGCTCTCCCAGCCACATGATAAAGGCAGTGCCGGCTGTCAGGGTAATAACGGTCAATAACCGAAACGCCCACCCCGGAATCAGCACCACCGGTGCGCCTCCCGGAGAGCTCATGCTTTCGAGTCCGACGCTGATGCCGAATCCCTGAATGATACTCAAGACAACGGTACCGTAGCGCGTATACTGGGTAATTTTTTTGCGTCCCTGTTCGCCTTCCTTTTTGAGTTGTTCGAGATGAGGAACAACAACTGTCAGAAGCTGCAGAATAATCGAGGCGCTGATATAGGGCATAATGCCAAGGGCAAATACAGACAGCTTCTCAAAAGCACCACCGGAAAACATATTAACAATTCCGAAAATGGTACCTTCGGTTTGTTTAAAAAAGGAAGCAAGCGCCAGACTGTCAATACCGGGCACGGGCACGTGGACACCGATGCGATAGACAATCAACAGCGCCAGGGTGAACAAAATTCTTTTTTTCAGCTCGGGTATTTTAAATATGTTTTGAAACCCGCCACCGATCATTATAATACCTCTACTTTTCCACCAGCTGCTTCAATTTTTTCTCTGGCGCTTTTACTGATTTGATTGACCCTAACATCCAAAGAATATTTAATTTCACCTTGCCCCAGAAGTTTGACCCCGTTTCTTTTGCCTTTGACCAACCCGGCTTGAACGAGTGCGTCGGTGTCAACCACGCTGCCTTTGTTGAATTTGGCAAGATCCCGAATGTTGATTACCGCGATATCCTTCTTGAATATATTGGTGAATCCGCGCTTGGGCAAACGACGCTGCAGGGGCATTTGGCCGCCCTCATACCCGGGTCGGACACCGCCGCCGGAGCGAGAGTTGTATCCCTTTGTTCCACGGCCGGCAGTCTTTCCGGTACCAGATGCGACACCGCGTCCAAGGCGTTTTGGAGCTTTGCGGGATCCTTTGGACGGTGATAATTCATTCAACTTCATTATTTTTTCTCCTCAGCGTTTACCAGATGAGAAACGACATTGATCATCCCTCGAATAGAAGGCGTATCTTGCAGTTCGACGATTTTATTTAATTTGGTCAGTCCCATTCCTCTTAAAACCTTGCGATGCTTTTCAGGCCGACCGATCATACTCTTGACAAGCGTAATTTTTAGCGTTCCAGCCATCTGAATTATATACCTTTCTCCGGACTGTGGTCTTTTATTTCTGGTTGCTGGTCCCTGGTGGCCGGCCTCTGGGCACTTATTTCGCTAATCTCGCTAGTGGTTCAACCGCATTATATATGAATCGTTACTAGCCAGTTTTGCCTACTCAAGGGCCATTGCCGGTCACTATCTATCAAAAATCGGGCAAAAGTTGTGGACCCGCATCCAGTCCCTACAAATCCTCAACCCCAATGCCGCGTCTGGAGGCTACCTGATCGCGACTTTCGAGTTGCTGGAGGCCCCCGATGGTTGCCTTCACCAGGTTATGCGGGTTGTGCGATCCGAGGCATTTGGTCAGTATATTCTGAACCCCGACAGCCTCGAGGACAGCCCGCACGGCACCGCCGGCAATCACCCCGGTACCTTGCGCTGCAGGCTTTAGCAGTACTCGGCCGGCACCAAATCTTCCAATCACCTCATAAGGGATGGAACCGTCAACAAGCGGTACGTTAACCATGCTTTTTTTAGCTTTTTCAACGCCTTTACGTATAGCTTCCGGAACCTCTCCGGCTTTGCCGAGACCGAACCCAACCGATCCATCACCGTCACCGACCACAACAATCGCACTGAAACTGAATCGGCGGCCACCTTTGACGACTTTTGCAACCCGATTGATATGAACCACTTTGTCAATTAATTGAACTTCTTCTAAATCTTGTTTAAACAAGAGCCTGTCTCCTTCGCAGCCAAAAAAATAGAAAAGACTGATAACAAACAGCTAAAAAACCAGTCCTGCTTCACGGGCACCTTCCGAAAGGGACTTGATTCGCCCGTGATATAAAAATCCGTTACGATCAAAAACTACTTTTATAATTCCCTTATCTAAGGCCCGCTCGCCAATGAGTTTGCCGACAAATTTTGCCGCATCCACCTTGCTCTCGAATTTAGGCGCATCTTTCGTTTGATGATCCACGGTGGAGGCGGTCATCAGCGTGCGCCCCTGAGAATCATCGATAATCTGGGCATATGTGTGCCTGGCACTCCTGAACACACTGAGCCGCGGGCGATCAGGCGTGCCGTGGATTTTTTTCCTGATTCTTTTTTTTCTCTTTAAACGAGCCTGCTGTCGAATATTCATGGAACCCATGTTGCTTCCCCTTGGAAATGACGAATGACGAATTGTGGATGTCGCTTCGCTCCTCGATTCTTTATAATTTAGATTGATCCGCCGAAGGCGGACATTAATTATTCATCAGTCAATATTCATTCTACTTAGTGCCGGTCTTGCCGGCTTTTCTGCGAATATGTTCCTCGGCATACTTGATGCCTTTGCCTTTGTAAGGCTCAGGTGGTCGAATCCGTCTAATCGCCGCCGCCGCAAGGCCCACTAGTTGTTTGTCGATACCGAACAGGTTAATATTGTTATTTTTCTCAACGGTTGCCGAAATCCCTTCCGGCAAATCAAAGGCAACGGGGTTCGAGTACCCAACGTTAAGAATGATTTGCTTGCCGCTAAGTTCGGCACGATAGCCAATGCCGTTAATTTCAAGCTTTCGTTCGAATCCTTGATTCACACCGGTTATCATATTGGCAACCAGGCTTCGCGTTAGCCCCTGCAGCGCCCGATTGGTTCGGCTCTCCGTTAACATGGTTACATTCATGACGCCGTCTTCAATATTCAGATCAACTGCGGGATGTATGGACTGACACAGTTTGCCTTTACCACCTTCGACGGTCAATAACCTATCGGCATAAGTGATTTTTGTTTTATCCGGTATCGGAATCGGTTTTTTGCCTACTCGAGACATATGCTGCTCCCCTGTTGTTTAGTTGCTTACCAGACCTGGCAGAGAATTTCGCCGCCGAGTTTTTCCTGGCGTGCTTTTTTATCCGTCATCACCCCTTTGGAAGTAGATAGAATCGCAATGCCCATGCCGTTGTAGACCGGCTTTATTTCTTTGCATTTTACGTAAACTCGCCGACTGGGTTTACTAATCCGCTTGAGTGCGTAAATCACGTTAGATTGCCCCGCGCCGTATTTGAGGTAAATCCGCAATATTCCCTGCTTGCCATCTTTCAGGAATTTATAATTTCGGATGTAGCCTTCGTTTTTTAATATTTTTGCCAGCTCGATTTTTAACGTCGATCCAGGAATATCTACGCTGTTAAATTTTGCTTTGGCCGCATTACGCACGCGGGTTAACATGTCAGCTATTGGATCACTAAATGCCATTGTTTTCTCCTGTTGTTCCGGTCTCTTTTGCTCGTTTCGGGTCACTGGTCTCTGGTCACCAGGACCTCATAGCAGTGCTATTAATCTATCAGCAGCCAGCTGCCAGTGCCCATAATTCAGCCTACCAGCTTGATTTAACCACTCCAGGCAACTTACCCTGAGATGCAAATACGCGAAAGCAGATCCGGCAGATGCCGAATTTTCTCAGGAAACCCCGGGGTCGGCCACAGATCGGGCATCGATTATAGGATCTAACTTTAAACTTGGGTTTTTGCACCGCTTTATTTCTAAGCGCTTTTTTTGCCAAATCATCCTCCTACTCTGAACCTCAGTTCCAGAACGGCGTGCCCAAAATCCGCAGAAGCTCTTTACCCTCTTCGTCGGTTTTGGCACTGGTTACAATACTAATGTTAAGCCCCTTTATTCGATCAATTTTATCGAAATCAATCTCCGGAAATATCATGTGCTCTTTAATTCCCAGGGAATAATTTCCACGGCCATCAAATGCTTTACCTGAAATTCCCCTGAAATCACGAACACGAGGCAGGGCAATATTCACCAACTTGTAAAAAAAGTCATACATACGAATGCGGCGTAAAGTAACCATGCATCCAATGGGCATCCCTTCTCTCAGCTTGAATGCGGCAATCGATTTTTTGGCGCGTGTTATCACCGGCTTCTGTCCGGTAATGATTTTGAGTTCCTCGGCAGCTGCATCAAGCAGCTTGATGTTTTGAATCGCCTCTCCCAACCCCATGTTCAGGACGACTTTCTGCAGTTTGGGAACTTCCATGATGTTCTTATAATCAAAGGCTTTTATCAGTTTAGGAACTGCTTCTTTCTCATAAAACTCTTTTAGTTGTGACATTCTGATCCTCCGGCAAATGGTCTTATGTATCCAGTGCTTCGCCGCATTTTACACAGACCCGAACCTTATTTCCATCCTCCAGCCGCTGCATTTTGACACGGGCGGGAGCAACGCATTTGCCACACATCACCATGACATTGGACCATTGGATCGGCATTTCTTTTTCGACAATCCCGCCCTGTCTGTTTTGCTGGGTCGGTTTGCTGTGACGCTTGACAATATTTATCTTCTCCACAAGAAGACCGCCTTTTTTGCGGTCAACCTTCAATACCTTTCCAATTTTGCCTTTATCCCTGCCGGCAATGATTTTGACTTTATCGTCTTTTTTTATATAGCACTTAACTGCCATCATAAGTTTTTCTCCAAAGACCCATTTCGAATGATGAATAATGAATGACTATCGAAGGAATTTTATCGGTTATTTTTATTTAAAAGCCTCTGTCATTCTATGAGTTAAAAAGGATAGAATACCTCCAATATTCAATCTTCAATATTCACTATTCAATTATAACACCTCCGGTGCCAACGATATGATCTTCATAAACCGTTTAGCCCTCAGTTCGCGGGCCACAGGACCGAATATACGGGTGCCGATAGGCTCCCTGGCCGCATTGATCAAGACAGCCGAGTTGTCGTCGAATCTAATGTAAGAGCCATCCGGTCGACGAATCTCTTTTTTGGTTCGTACGATAACGGCCTTTAAAACATCTCCCTTTTTCACTTTAGCATTCGGTATGGCTTCCTTAACGGTAACCACAATGATGTCTCCGATGGAAGCATACCGTCTGCGGGAGCCACCCAGCACTTTTATGCAATAGAGCACTTTGGCGCCGGAATTGTCAGCCACGGTTAATCGTGTTTCCGCCTGAATCATTTTCTTTAATTCCCTCTGAAATCAAACAGCCTTTTCAACGATTTTGATTACCCGCCATCTTTTTGTTTTGCTAAGGGGACGGGATTCCGAAATCAGCACCTTGTCACCTATCTGACAGTCATTGCTAGCATCATGGGCTGCAAATTTGGTGCGCCTTCTTACATATTTGAGATACATCTGGTGTTTAACCAATCGTTCAACCAGAACAGTTGCTGTTTTGTCCGCCTTGTTGCTGACGACCGTTCCGATCAGTTGTCTTTTCATTCCTCGTTGTTTCATGGCAGCCACTACTTGATATTTTCCTTTTGGTTTAAGGTGACTTCATTAATAATAGTTTCCATCCTGGCAATATCTTTTTTAGTCTGTTTCATCCGCTGAGGATTTTCCAGCTGGCCGATTTCGTGCTGAAATCGCAGGTTGAACAGTTCCTCTTTTAAATCAGAAACTTTGCTATGCATTTCATCCAGGTTCATATCCCTGATCTCGCTGGCCTTCATAAAATCTCGCTCCTTTCGACGAATTTCGTTTTTACGGCGAGCTTATGGGCCGCAAGCCGCAGAGCTTCCTGGGCCATTTCTCTTGAAACCCCCTGCATTTCATAAAGGATTCTGCCGGGGCGAATGACGGCTTCCCATCCTTCCGGTGAACCCTTGCCCTTGCCCATTCTGACTTCAGCAGGCTTTTTGGTAAAGGGTTTATCAGGGAAAATACGAATCCAGATTCGTCCCCCTCTCTTGACATGCCGGGTCATGGCGATACGAGCCGCTTCAATTTGTTTGGCACTTATTTTGCCGCATTCGATGGCCTGCAGCCCGAATTCACCAAAATTCAGTGCGCACCCACGGCGTGCGACACCACGCATTTTTCCTTTTTGCTGCTTGCGAAATTTTACTTTTTTAGGGCTAAGCATAATACTAACTCCTGGTGCTTGCTGCGAGATGCGTGCTGCGCTAATAAAAAACTAGCTTAATGATATCGACCGCAAAACCGGCAACTCGTGACATGCAACGAATATCGACTACCAATGTTAATAATTTATAGATATGGCAACCCGTAGATCATAAACTCAAAACCGCTAAGCTGACTCCACCTGCAATTGATCTTTTTTCAGTATCTCTCCCTTGAAAATGAAAACTTTAACACCGATGATCCCGTATGTGGTACGGGCTTCGATAAAGCCGTAATCAATATCTGCTCGCAGGGTATGCAGCGGCACCCGCCCTTCCCGATACCATTCGGTGCGGGCCATTTCAGCGCCTCCCAGCCGACCGGAACAAATGATTTTGACACCCAAAGCGCCAAAACGCATGGCTGAAGAAACGCCACGTTTCATGGCCCGCCGGAAGGCGACCCTTCTTTCAATCTGCAAAGCCACATTTTCAGCGACGAGCTGGGCTTCAATTTCCGGCTTTCTGACTTCCTGGATGTCAATCATAACCTCATGGGAGGTCATTTTTTCAAGATCTTTTTTGAGCTGCGATATTTCAGATCCCTTTTTGCCGATTACAATTCCAGGTCTGGAAGTATAAATTCGCAGTCGAACGCGCTTGGAGGATCGCTCGATTTCAATCCGTGAAACACCGGCATGGAAGATTTTTTTCTTGATAAACTTGCGCAATTTATGATCTTCCAGAATATATTGGGCATAGCTCTTACCTCCGAACCATCGCGATTCCCAAGTTTTAACTATTCCCAATCTTAATCCTATCGGATTTACTTTTTGGCCCAACCTATACCTCCTTTACGATAGCGCAGTATCTTCATCTAAGATGACAGTAATGTGACTGGTTCTTTTCAAAATACGCGTTCCCCTGCCCCGTGCTCTCGCCTTCCAACGTTTCAGCGTTGGCCCCTGATCGGCGGTGATGTTGCGAATAACCAGTAAATCGACATCAATATCTGCATTTTGATCCGCATTGGCAACAGCTGAACGGATAATTTTTTCCAGAATGTCCGCGGCCTTCTGCGGCATAAACTTGAGCATTTGCAGCCCGCTTTCCACCGGCTTGCCTTTAATTGCACCCACCAGCTTTTGCACTTTAGCTGGCGAAATGCGAACATATTTCGAGACGGCTCTAACCTCCATTGTTCCCAACCCTCTATTGTTAAGTGTTCAGGTGTCAGGTTTCAGGTGTCAGGCTTCAACTTTCACGCTTTGCGAATTTCATTGCTGACACCTGATCCGCCTGCGGCGGAACACCTGAAACCTTAATGTCAAATAGATCCCAAAGTCAGTTACTCCGGGACTACCTTTTCAGCTTCGACCTTTTATCACCGGAGTGTCCGTAAAAAGTGCGGGTTGGTGAAAACTCACCCAATTTGTGGCCCACCATATTTTCAGATACAAACACCGGCACAAACTTGCGACCGTTGTGAACCGCCAACGTAATGCCAACCATTTCCGGCACAATTGTCGAACGCCTTGACCACGTTCTGATGACCCTGGCGCTGCGTGTCTCTTGAGCCACCAGCACCTTGCTCATAAGCTTCTGTTCAACATACGGACCTTTTTTTAACGATCGTGGCATAAATACACCCAAAGATATTATTGGTTACTGGTTACTGGTTACTATTTATTGACAACGCGTTCTCAGGTTATCAATAACTATTTCTTAGTGCGCCTTTTAACGATCAAACGATCGCTGCTCTTATTTTTTCGTGTTTTATATCCTTTGGTCGGCACACCCCACGGGCTGCAGGGATGACGACCACCGGAAGACCGTCCTTCACCGCCCCCCATGGGGTGGTCTACCGGATTCATTGCGACACCTCTGACCTTCGGCCGTTTTCCCAGCCAGCGTCTACGGCCGGCTTTGCCTAAATCTATATTCTCATGGGACACATTACCCAGTTGACCGACAGTGGCTTTACAATTCATCAAAACCATGCGCACCTCACCGGACGGCAGCTTAATCAGCGCATAGCGGTCCTCCTTAGCCACCAGTTGGGCATACGTTCCGGCACTTCTGACAATCTGTCCGCCCTTGCCGGGTCGCAGTTCGATATTATGGATCTGGGTTCCCAATGGTATATTGCTCAACGGCAACGTGTTGCCCGGCTTAATATCGGATTCGGGACCGGATTGAACGACATCATTGACCTTGAGATTCAACGGGGCCAGAATATAGCGCTTTTCACCATCGACATAGTGCAGCAAAGCGATTCTGGTCGACCGGTTGGGGTCATATTCAATCGACGCCACTTTAGCCGGAATACCGATTTTGTCACGCTTAAAATCAATGAGCCGATAGTGGCGTTTGTGCCCGCCACCACGATGCCTGCTGGTAATGCGGCCCTTGGCATTGCGTCCACCTGTTTTATTAATAACTCGCAGCAGTTGCCTTTCCGGCTCCGTTTTTGTAACCTCTTCAAACGAAGAATAACCCTGAAAGCGTCGCCCCGGAGAAGTCGGTTTTACCTTTTTTATTGCCATTATCTACACCCCCTCAAAGAAGTCAATTCTTTCCCCGGGCATTAACGTCACAATCGCCTTTTTCCAATCCCGGCGCTTGCCGGTGATCCGACCTCTTTGCTTGGTTTTACCCGTAATCTGCATCGTTTTTACGCTGGCGACTCTGACATTAAAAATAGTCTCAATCGCCTTTTTAATTTCAATCCGGTTGGCCCGGCGGTCGACTTCAAATGACACCTTGTTGAACAGTTCTTTCTGGATACTGGTCTTTTCAGTGATTAAGGGTCTTTTGATAATTTCATGTGTTATCATGCGCGCAGCCTCCCCTCGATGTTCTTTACCGCAGGCTCCAAAAGTACCAATGTCCGAAATTTGAGAATGTCGTAGACGTTGAGGCCTTCGCTCCTGAGAACCTTGACATCCGGCACGTTTCTGGATGAAAGCTCTAAATGGTCGTTCTTGCTATCCGTAACGATCAGGGCATTGTTGAGTTTCAGAGCATTGAGAACGCTGACAAACTCTTGGGTTTTAATCTGGTCGAGTTCGAACCGGTCCAACACCATCAACTCCTTTTCAAGCACTTTGCTGCTCAGTGCCATCTTCAGCGCCAGCTTTCGAACCTTTTTGCTGACTTTTTGGGTATAATTTCTGCCGTCAGGACCGAAAACAACCCCACCGCCTCGCAGCAAGGGAGATTTGACATCTCCCCGACGGGCCCGGCCGGTGCCTTTTTGGCGGAAAAGTTTTCTACCACTGCCCCTCACATCACTGCGGTGTTTGACGGCTGCCGTACCCGAACGCCTATTGGCCAACTGCATGGTAACGACTTCATGCAAGACCCTGGATTTTACAGGCACGCTGAAAACATCTTCCGCAAGTTCCATCTGCGAAATCTGTTTGCCTTTTACGTTTTGGACATCTATGACCGGCATAGTATTCCTCATCAATTATCGTTGATCCAGATCAGCGGATCACCTAATCTCGTTTAAATTTGAGTTTATTTACGGACACCAGGCCGGATTCGGCTCCCGGAACCGCCCCTTTCACCAGAATCAAATTATCATCGAAACGGATGTCGACGATTTCAAGGTTGCGAATCGTCTTGCGATCATTGCCGTACTGACCGGGCATTTTTTTACCTTTTATAATTTTGGCAGGCCAGGCACTGCAACCGACGGAACCCGGACGACGAACGTTGCGGCTGCCATGGGTCATGGGTCCTCGATGAAAGCCGTGGCGTTTAATGACCCCGGAAAAACCGCGACCTTTCGTGGTCCCAACCACATCGACTCGCTCGCCCACTTTGAACATCTCAACGGTAAGCTTCTGGCCGACGCTGTAGTCAGCGGGATTGTCTACCGAAAATTCTTTCAGAAATCGAAAGCACTGATCACCGCTCTTTTTAAAATGACCCTGCAGCGGCTTGTTCACCCGGCTGGTCCTTTTCCCGCCGAAGCCTAACTGCAAAGCATCATATCCGTCCGTGTCCTGGCTCTTGATCTGAGTGACCACACAGGGTCCGGCTTCAATCACGGTCGCCGGAACATATCTTCCTCCGGAGGTGAATACCCCGGTCATTCCCAATTTTTTTCCTAGTATTCCTCTACTCATAGCCAAATGTATCCCTTGTGTACAGCTGTTATCTTTTTAATCGCCCCTGCGTTTGACAGGTTTGATTTTTCAGTCTTGAAATGTTTTGCCACACCAGAATTTTCAGGGCGGAGTAACTAGAGGATGGCAAATTACAGCTTTATCTCAACATCGACACCCGGGGAGAGATCCAGTTTCATCAGCGCATCTACCGTTTGTTGCGTGGGCTCAAGTATATCAAGCAACCGTTTGTGTGTCCGCATTTCAAACTGCTCACGTGATTTTTTGTCAATATGCGGAGAACGCAAAACACAATACTTGTTAATCCGTGTCGGCAAGGGTATCGGCCCCACAACTTTGGCACCGGTCTTGGCCGCCGTATCAACGATGTCCGAAGCAGACTGATCCAACAACTTGTGATCGTATGCCTTGAGCCGGATCCTGATCTTGGTATTTGTTATCATTACCTTAAGTCTTTCCTTTTATTCGATAATTTCGCTGACGACACCTGCGCCCACTGTGCGGCCACCTTCGCGCACTGCAAAGCGAAGCTCCTTTTCCATTGCAATCGGCGTAATCA
>CACVKW010000835.1 GCA_902749685.1 Olavius sp. associated proteobacterium Delta 1
CCCCTTCTTTACTTACCTTGAAAATAATTACTGTGAAAATCGCCGTCAACCCGTTAATTCACCTGACTTCGCTTCGCTACGCAGGTGATCAACTTGTTAGCGAGGACGAAATCAGCATGTATACTCATATGAAATAGGGGGGAATCGTATGAGAACATTTGATGAACTATGGATCTCTTCTATAATTGGGGTATTGATATTTACAAGTCCGCTTCTTTTACTAAAAATCCATTCGGACTATAAAAAAATAGCTGAACTATCAAAAATAGGGGTTGTATTTGCATTCATTCTTTTTTCGCTCTTTGGTATGGCTATAGTGAATACTGCTCTGTTCACAAGGTGGGTTTTTGCACCTGATAATATACTTTACAAAGTTTTCGGATATGCATTCATGCTGATCGGGTTAATAATCATGGCTGAAGCTTTTGTCGAGTTTAGATCGTTTAAAAGAGTTGCTTCCCTAAAGGCTGACAAAGTTATTTCGACTGGTGTTTATAGATTCTCCCGAAATCCACAATACTTGGCGTACTATTTACTACTTATCGGGTTTTCATTTCCTCACAGGTCAGTTTTCGCTTTTATCCTAATCCTAATACATATAATATTTGTGGAAGTAATCTTTATATCGGGGGAAGAAAGATACTTGGAAAAAAGTTTAGGTGACGAATACTTGCAATATAAAAAGAGGGTCAGAAGGTGGATTTAGAGTAAGATCTATAATGGCTAAATTCAACCTTTACGCGCTAACGAATAAGGATAGATTGTGTGAGCGAAGCGAACCACAATCTTATCCTGTGGTTGGACAAGCCCGGCACGGGAAGCAAGGTTCTTATATAAAGGCAA
>CACVKW010000836.1 GCA_902749685.1 Olavius sp. associated proteobacterium Delta 1
GACGTTTAACTTTTCTCAAGATGTGATTTTTACGAACGCGCAGCTCCAGATTAAATGCGGTGTAAAAAAGTTTGTTTTGAACTTTTGGCTGGCGACCCATCATGATGACAATTCTCCGCTAAAGTTATATTTAACGGTACTTTAGCAGATGTAATGACTCTAATCAACTATTATTCGAGGGTTTATGCTTATTTGCTAA
>CACVKW010000837.1 GCA_902749685.1 Olavius sp. associated proteobacterium Delta 1
ATTAACAACCACCCTACATATAAGGAGGATTTTTTTCAATGACTCGTATTATTACTCACTTTATGACTCATTCTAAACCCGTTTTTGGACAAGAGTGAAGTAA
>CACVKW010000838.1 GCA_902749685.1 Olavius sp. associated proteobacterium Delta 1
AATTAATTTAACAAAACAAAAAATTGATCTATATTTAAAAGCTTATATGATTGGTTTGGCCAATTCCCCTATCTATGACCATATTGATGAGGCTAAAAGTAGTTATGATAAATTCTTAGCTGAAAATAAAAATTCAATATTTCATAAAATAATTCACGACTATTATTCTGACCTAAAGAGAAACAATTTTAAGTTTGGGAAAAAAGACACTCTTGTCCAAAAACGGGTTTAGAATGAGTCATAAAGTGAGTAATAATACGAGTCATTGAAAAAAATCCTCCTTATATGTAGGGTGGTTGTTAA
>CACVKW010000839.1 GCA_902749685.1 Olavius sp. associated proteobacterium Delta 1
ATTTTTTTATTCGTTGTAATATAAGCAAGTTAGAGCAATAATTAGCATAACTCGCATAATTCCTGAAATTTCTTTTTACAAGTGCGAAATGTAAGTTCTTTCGATTTTAAAAATGACGGAGCGAAGCGATATCAACAAATATTCAATTTACAATATTCAATTTTCAATTCCGGCTTGTCCGGAATATGACTTTCGTTTGAGGATGGACGACCTATTGATGAAGTGTCCATCTTCAAGATCATCGAGGAGGTAAAAGTATGGCGGAAACATACATAATTGACCCTGATTTAGATTTTATCAATAAAGTCGGTGCGCTGGGTGGCGCGGACGTGAAAAAGTGCTACCAGTGCGCCACCTGTTCGGTGGCCTGCCCGATTTCTCCGGACACCAAACCGTTTCCCCGCAAAGAAATGATTGCCGCATCCTGGGGATTGAAAGATAAACTGGTGGGCAATGCCGATATCTGGCTGTGCCATAATTGCGGCGACTGCTCCACCCGCTGCCCGCGGGAAGCCAAGCCGGCGGATGTGCTGGCAGCCGTGCGGTCATATACGATTGAGGAGTACGCCCAACCCAAAGCGTTGGCCCGGGCATTGAAGGATCCCAAGAAGCTGCCGATCTTGATGGCGATTCCCGCAATCCTGTTTCTGGTGGTCGGCTCCATTACCGGTTTGCTGGACTTTACACCGGATCTGAGCGAAGGCATCAAACATTATAAATTTTTTTCCACCTGGCTGGTCGACATGCATATGCTGCCGGCGGCCATCTTTGCGGCCACCGTTTTTGCCCTAAGCCTCAAACGCTTCCTGGGCGATATTCACCAGAATGCGCTGGCGGAAGGTAAGACCACCAAGGAGAAGATCGAGCCGGTCGGTTTCTTAGTGGCTTTTATACGTATTATCCCGACCATTATTTTGCACCGCAAATTTACCGAGTGTACGGAAAATAATGACCGCCAAATTGCCCATTTGCTGACCATGTATGGTTTTATCGGGCTTTTTATCGTCACCAACATTATTTTTGTGGTGCTTTACGGGTCGTATCTGTTCCCCGAGGGACCGATTCACGGTCCCTGGTCCCAGCTCAATCCCGTCAAATGGCTGGCCAATATCGCCGGTATCTCACTGATTGTGGGCACCAGCCTGATGATTAAGAACCGTCGCGCCAAAAAAGATCAGGCTTCCAGCTACTTCGACTGGTATCTGATCTACCTGGCATTCTTTCTTGGTGTCAGCGGCATGGGCACTCAGTTGACCCGGCTGGCGGGCTGGGCCTTTATTTCATTTGCCACCTACTATGTGCACCTGGTACTGATTTTTTGCCTGTTTGCCTATCTGCCGTTTTCCAAACTGGCCCATCTGGTTTACCGGACCGTGGCCATGGCATATAACGAGTATGCGGGTCGGAATTTTTAAGTTACTGATCATGATAGAATAAATAAAAGGGAGCTTTTGGGCTCCCTTTTTAATTTCGTCTTCATAGTCAGTAAATCGCGAAGCAGATTAAAAATAGTACATAAAATTGTCGATTGTTTCTCGTCCTCCTCGTCGTCCTCGTTTTCGTAATCGATAAATAGAGTTGGTGAATCACAAGGTCAAACGGATCGAGTACGCGGTCGAGTACGAGGACGACATCGACATCCCATCCATAATTTATCGTCGGGTGTTAATCGAATTGAAAGTAAAAACATCATGTCTTATCATCTAAGATTCAAAAAAATTTCTTTCCGAATGGGCGAACAGACTTAATTTGAGTGGGGAAAGGATGTAACGATGCTGACATTCAGGTGAAAATTGTGGCAAAAAATAAGGGGCTGCCGACGGATTTATCGTTTCAAGGAGGTAAGCGCTTTCATCCCTTGCAGATGCTTCTTGACTAATCCAAAGAATTTTTTAATTATCAGTGGAAGCCTTGCCTGCCCTGGGAAACGCGAAGCCTATTTCTCCGGGGGTTATCCGTGTCCCCTTTTGAAAAAGAAAACTTATATTTGCAAATTGAATCCACAGCAAAAAAGGGAAAGAATAAAAATGGCTGGAAACCAAAAATTACGACTCAGGAATTTATTTTTAAAATTCAACTGGAAGATCGCTGTGATCCTTCTGGCGTTGGGATTTATTGTAGCCTGCGAGCAAAAGAATACCTACGTGGAGCCGCCGCCGCCCAAGGTGACCGTTGCAGAACCCCTGCAGCAGGCGGTCATCGATTACCTGGAGTTTACCGGCAACACGCGGGCGTTTGAAGAGGTCGAGATCCGGGCCCGGGTGTCCGGTTTTTTGCATAGCATGCACTTTACGGCCGGCACCCGGGTTGATATGGGAGATCAGCTTTTTGTCATCGATCCCAGGGAATATCAGGCTGAATTTAACGCTGCTACCGCCGAGCTAAATGCCGCCAAGGCGTTGCAGCACCGGGCTAAAATAGAATATGATCGTGCCAAAAGAGTTTTCGACAAGGGCGCCGGGCGTGAGACGGATGTGGTCAAATGGCGCGGAGAACGCGACGTTGCCCTGGCAGCTATCGAGCGGGCCAAGGCGAACCTCGAGCGCGCCAATTTGAATCTCGGCTATACCCAGATCACGGCACCCATCAGCGGCCGGGTCAGCCGCAATTTTGTCGACGTCGGCAACCTGGTCGGCGAAGGCGAGCCGACGCTGCTGACGACGGTCACCCGCTATGACCCGATGTATGTCTATTTCAACCTCAACGAATATGACCTTCTGCGGGTGCAGTCCATGTACCGCAAACGCGTCCAGGAAAAAGGAATTGATACGGATAAAGAATCCGCTGTGCGGGCAGAAATACCGCTTTTCCTGGGACTTGCCAATGAGCAAGACTATCCCCACGAGGGCGTGGTGGATTTTGCGGAATCCGGCGTCGATCCGGCAACCGGCACCATACAGCTGCGGGGCGTCTTTAACAATCCGGGTCCTGCATTCGTGCTCCTCCCCGGCCTGTTTGCCCGGCTGCGCATGCCGGTCGATCAGCGCGAAAACGCTCTGCTGGTAACAGAGCGAGCCATCGGAGCCGACCAGGGCGGCAATTACCTTTTGACCGTCAGTGATGACAATGCGGTAGAAAAGAAGCAGATTCGCATGGGACAGCTGGTTGATGGCCTGCGTGTGATCGATGAAGGCTTGCAGCCCGGAGAACTGGTAATTGTCAAAGGTCTCCAGCGAGCCCGACCGGGGGCCAAAGTCGACCCGGATAAGATCGACATGAAAACGCTGACGGCTTCCGCCGTTAAAGAGGCAGCCGAAGCGAAGCGGGATCAAGCCAATCCTGCTGCAACTGCGCCGGCAGCCGGCAATGACGCAACGTCTGCCGGGAAGGAAGAGAAACCTAAAGAATGAATATTGAAAATTGAATAGTGAATATTTTTGGAAATCGCTTCGCTCTATCGTTTTCAAGCTATTCACTAAACTTCGATTATAGTTTTTCAATAGTCAATTTTCAATCAACAATAGTCAGTCCCTTCAATCGAGGTTGAATATGATATCCAAGTTTTTTATCGAAAACCCTATCTTCGCCAGTGTCATTTCCATCGTGATTGTCATCGCCGGTGCCGTGGCGGTCGGTGTGTTGCCCATCGCTCAATATCCTGATATTACGCCGCCCACCGTCGAGGTCAAAGCCACCTACCCGGGCGCCAATGCCACGGTGGTGGCGGAAACGGTGGCATCACCGATCGAGCAGGAAGTCATCGGGGTCGAGGACATGATCTACATGTCCTCCGTCAGTGCCGGTGACGGCTCTTATACCCTGACGGTCAGTTTTGAGGTCGGCACCAATCTCGACATGGCCCAGGTGCTGGTGCAAAACCGGGCCAAACTGGCCGAGCCCAAGCTGCCCGAGGAAGTTCGGCGCGAAGGGGTGAAGGTCAAGAAAAAATCACCCAACATTATTCTCTTTGCGACACTGTTCTCGGCGGAAGGCCGTTATGACGAGCTTTTTATGAGCAACTATGCCACCCTGCGCATTCGTGACACATTGAGCCGTATCCCGGGTGTGGGTGACATCACAATTTTTCCGGCCAGTGACTACAGCATGCGGGTCTGGCTCGATCCCCGCAAACTTAAGTCACGGGGAATGACCACCGAGGAAGTGCTCGACGCCATCCGCGAACAGAACGTCCAGGTGGCCGCCGGGCAGATCGGCCAGCCGCCGGCGCCCCCGGGGCAGAGCTTTCAACTGGCCGTCAACGTTCTCGGACGCCTGACCGAAGTCGAACAATTCGAGGAAATCATCGTCAAAACCGGGGAGGGCGGCCGTATCACCCGGCTCAAGGATGTTGCCCGCACCGAGCTGGGAGGCAAAACCTATGACGTGACTTCCCGATTGTCAGGCATCCCCTCGGCCGCCATCGCCGTCTATCAGTTACCCGGCTCCAACGCACTCGAGGTTTCCGATCGGATCAGAAAAGCGCTCAAGGAGATGAGCGCTTACTTCCCTGAGGGTATGGAATACAAAATACCCTATGATACCACTATTTTCGTGGATAAGGCCATCCAACAGGTCTACATCACCCTGCTGGAGGCCGTCGCACTGGTGTTTCTGGTCCTGTTCCTGTTCCTGCAAGACTGGCGGGCCACTCTGATCCCGGCCGTTACCATCCCGGTATCGCTCATTGGAACCCTGGCTGTCCTGCTGGCCATGGGCTTTTCTCTCAACCTGCTGACCCTGTTCGGACTGGTACTGGCCATCGGCATTGTGGTGGACGACGCCATCGTGGTGGTGGAGTCTACGGTTGCCCATATGGAACACGGAATGCAGCGCAAGGAGGCCGCCATCAAGGCCATGGGCGAGGTATCCGGGCCGGTGGTGGCCACCACCCTGGTGCTGCTGGCGGTGTTCGTGCCGGCCGCTTTTTTGCCCGGAATCACCGGACAACTGTATCGCCAATTTGCCATAACGATTGCCGTGGCGACCATCTTCAGCTCCATCAATGCGCTGACCATGAGCCCGGCACTGGCATCGCTCCTGCTGCGGCTGCCGCCGGAGAAGAAAAACTTCTTCTTTCGCGGGTTCGATAAATTTTTTAAAAAATCCGAAAACGGATACATGAATGTGGCCAAGGCGGTAACACGGCGCAGCGCAATTATGCTGCTGCTGGCCCTTGGCCTGGCAGGTCTGACCGGCTGGCAGTTCACCAGCCTGCCGTCCGGTTTTCTGCCCACGGAGGACCAGGGCTATATCATGGTTCACGTCCAACTGCCCAATGCCGCTTCCCAGGAGCGCACCAATGAGGTCCTGGATCAAATGGACAGCATCCTTAAAGAAACCAAGGGTGTTGCGGACTGGGTAGTTTTAGGCGGTTATTCTCTGATTGACGCCACCAATGCCTCCAATGCCGCAGCCGTTTGGGTTACGTTGGACCCATGGGAAGATCGCACCGACCCCAGTCTCAAGCAGGAGGTGATCCTGGCTAACCTGCAGGGGCAATTTAGCCGGATTCAGGATTCCATCATTTACGGGTTTTTCCCGCCATCCATCCCCGGGCTGGGCGTGGCCGGCGGTTTTCAAATGCAGATCGAAGATCGGGGAGGCGTGGGCCTGCCGCAGCTTGATGTCCTGGTGCGTGAAATTATCCAGGATGGCAACGCCCAGTCGGGGCTTGCCGGCCTGAATACGACCTATCGCGTCGATGTACCGCAGCTGTTTGCCGAGGTTGACCGCACCAAAGCGAAAACCCTGGGGATTCCCCTAACGGAAGTCTTCGGTACCCTTCAAGCCTACTTGGGCTCGGCCTATGTCAATGACTTCAATAAATTCGGGCGGACCTGGCAGGTTAAGGTCCAGGCCGACCATAAATTTAGAATTGAACCCCAGGATATCCGAACGCTCGACGTGCGCAATGCAGAAGGCAATATGGTACCCATCGGGACCCTGGTCAAAGTGGACCGAATTGTGGGGCCCCAAACCATTTTGCGCTACAATCTTTATCCAACCGCCTCCATCACCGGGGCGGCCGCTGCCGGCTATAGTTCCGGGCAGGCCCTGAACCTGATGGAGCAATTGGCCAATCAAAAACTGCCTGACTCCATGGGCTTCGAATGGACCGGCATGTCCTTTCAGGAGAAAAAAGTCGGCTCGGAAGCCATCCTGGTTTTTGCTTTGGCGATCGTTCTGGTATTCCTGGTGCTGGCGGCCCAGTATGAAAGCTGGACCAATCCGGCGGCCGTAATCATGGTGGTACCGCTGGCGGTACTCGGTACTGTGGTAGCGCTGCTGATGAAGGGAACCGACAACAATGTCTACACCCAGATCGGCATTGTGCTGCTCATCGGAATGGCCAGCAAGAACGCCATTCTGATCGTGGAGTTTGCCATGGCCGAGCGTGAGAAAGGCAAGGAAATTGTGGAAGCGGTGGTTGATGCCGCCAAATTGCGGTTTCGTCCCATCCTGATGACGGCGATATCTTCGATTGCCGGCTTTATGCCACTGGTGGTTGCCTCCGGCGCGGGTGCTGCCAGCCAGCAGGCCATCGGTACCGCCGTCGTGGGCGGCATGATTGCGGCCACATTTATGTCCCTGCTGTTTACGCCGGTATTCTATGTGGTCATGCAGCGTCTGAGCGGGTTTCGGAAGAAAAAGGAAGACGGGGTTCCCTCCTCCGCCGCTCGGGCTTCGGAGGGCAAGCAGGATTCAACGGTTGAAGGATAGAAGGTTCAGAGTTGAGATTAGCTGCTAACCCATAACTCAGCCAATTTGATCAAGAAGATACTCCGGCCTTTGGAGTTTTGAAAAAGCGAACCGCAGAATGTCGAAGGGTGGAATCGCTGCGCTCAATCTTTTAAATAAATAGACAGCATACCTTACTTCGAAATTCGATATTTATGATTCGATATTCTGCGGTTCGCTGTTTAAACCACCGTTAGGGCCCTCCTCTGTAACAATGGCAAATGGGAAATTTTATAATGTCTTATGTTCCGAAAAAAAGGGAGCGCCTTGCGGCAGCTCCCTTTTGAGATTGGAATTAAATGAGGTATTCAGGTTCCAGTTCTACTTTTCATCTCCGGTAGCAGCTCCGTGCAGCTTAATCTCAACCTTCTCCGTCAGTCCTTCGTAGTATTCGCGCAGTATCGCAACAACCTCATCTCTTCCAAAATGATCCGGTAATTCACCGCCTTCAGAAAGCATTTTGCGTAGCATGGTTCCGCTGAGCAGCACACGATCATCTTTATCGTGCGGACAGGTTCTCAAGGAAGCCATACCGTCGCACTTGTAGCAGTAAAAGGTCCAGTCAATCTTCAACGGCGTGCACAACAGGGCTTTGCCGCTCTCATCGGGCGGCGGAATTTTGTCGAAAATTGTCTGGGCTTCGAACATCCCGTAGAAATCACCCACGCCGGCATGGTCACGGCCGATGATCATGCGGGAGCAGCCATAATTCTGGCGGAACGTGGCATGCAGCAGGCCTTCGCGGGGCCCGGCATAGCGCATATCCAGCGGGTAGCCGCCCTGGACGACCTTGTCTTCGACAAAATAATTTTTTACCAGTGAATCGATGCATTTCACCCGGACTTCAGCCGGAATGTCACCCGGTTTCAAATTGCCGACCAGGGAATGAATATAAACGCCGTCGCAAACTTCGACTGCGATTTTGCAAAGGTATTCATGGGAACGGTGCATGGGATTTCTCAGCTGCAGGGCAGCGACTTCGCTCCAGCCGCGTTCTTCAAAAATCTTGCGGGATTCTTCCGGTCGCATGTAAACACCGGCGTATTTGGTCGGATATTCGGATTCGGTCAGTACTTTGACCGGTCCGGCCAGGCTGAAGTCTTTTTGCTCCATGACCATCTGGACGCCGGGGTGATCATCTTTAGCAATTTTCCAGAATTCTTCGGCAGTCAGAGTCCCTTCGCCCATGTAGACTTTTTCGCATTCGTACTTTTTATCGGCTTCGGTCATTTCGAATTTTTCGGTGACTTTCATGGTGGCCATGATTTCATCGCCTTCGGGGTCGTAAAGGGCAATCTCTTCGCCTTCGTTGATACCGTCGGCATCTTCCTTGCCGGCTGACAGCGTCACCGGGATGGGCCAGAAAGTCCCATCGGCCATCAAAAAGTTTTCACAAACACCCTGCCAGTCCGCCTTGGTCATAAAACCGGTCAGTGGACTGAAACCGCCGATACCCATCATAATCAGATCGCCTTTTTCGCGCTGTGAGATCGAAATCTTCTTAAGGCCTGCGGCTTTCGTCTTTTCAGCGTCCAACTCCGCGCCTTCCAGCAGGCAACAGGTCAGACCTTTTCCGCCATGAGGTGGAATCAATTTTGACATTTGACTTTTTCTCCTTTCCCTATTGTTTTCTTTCATGAATCGTTTGGCACGATTTTATTGCCCGATTGAACAAAAGAGGGAAATTAGTAAAGATTAATGGATTTGTCAAGCGGAATTCAGCGATTTTCGGAGTTATGTTCCAGAATTGAAATTATAGTCATCAGGATCTTAGTTTTGTTATTTTTGTTAGATTAAATAAGCCTTTTTCTCGCGAAAGCACGAAAACACGAAAGAAATGAAAAATTTCATGCTTTCGTGATTACTCCTTTACGTTTAAATTCGGAATTTATGTGAATTTTAGCCTTGATTTAGCGCCTGATATTGGACTATTATAATTCGAAACGGAATAATTTGGATTTTTATCAATTGCTACCCTAGCGATATTGATAATTCGGAGCTTTCTTTCATGAATATGACTCAGGTGTCCGTTGAGCGACGGCAACAGCCAAGGTTCAAGGTGGTCGAGGGTGTTTTTGCTGCTCTTGTCAATCACAACAGTAAATTGGGCCAAATCAAGGATATCAGCAAGATCGGGCTCGCTTTTAGATATATTGACAGCGGCGATGAACCCGGTGAGACCAGCGAATTAAAAATTATTATCGGTATGGGGGGAGTATATTTAGATAAGCTGCCGTTTAGAAAAGTAAACGATTTTGAAATCCAAAACGAGTATAGCTTCAGCTCGCTTAAAATACGTCAGATCGGGTTGCAGTTTGGCAAATTAGCCCCGCAACAAAGAACCCAACTGGAGCATTTCATCCGAAATCATACGGCCGGAGAAGCCTAGGGTCGTGTGCTGTTCAACCCTACAAAAGTTCCGCCGTTTCGGTAACACAAGATCCGCATCAGGGTGGCAAAACGTTCCCCGGTGTTCCCCCGACCGACTTTATCCTTCAACAGCACCGGAAATCCGACGGCATGGATGCGCACCCGGCGCGGACCCTTCCGATTGGCTTTGTTGATTCGGTCTATTTCTTCGATGACCGGTTGAATCGACTTTCCGCTAAATTCATCGCCGAAAACATACAGGCTGATTTTTTTATCGCCGGCGAAAAATGTCTTGATGGCAGCCGCAATTCCTTCAACCGGACTACTGTTGCTGAAGGAACGCCAGGTGGTCAGGTTGGAAATAATCGCCCGGCGGCGACCCGGTGTATCCGGTATCCATTTGCCGGCTAACTGGGAGAACATGTACACGCCCATGTCGTTCATGACCTGGATACCTTTTACTTTGGGATAGACTCTCAGTGTTTCAGCCAGTTTTTTTTGCACAAGACCCCATGCATTGCGCTGCATACTGCCGGAGGTGTCGATGATAAAAATGATATATTCACTATCCACCGGAATTCCACCGACGGAGCTGTCGATTTTTTGAGGCTGTTTCTTCAGCAACCGTTGCATTTCCTCAGTCAATTGCTGCATCGCCCGGGCTAGTTTTCCTTCGATGATGTTTTGTACTTCAGCATGCTGATCGGATGCCGCAAATTGTCCCTTAATACCGGACAGATCTCCCTGCAGGCGCGCAAGATGTTTCTTCTCCTCCGATAGCTGTTCTTTTTGTCCTTTCAACTCCCGGTTAAGCACCGCGGTTTCACCGCGAATTTTATGCAGCTCCTCCTCCAGGCGTACAATTTCAGCCCCAAGGTCGTCGCTTACTTTTTCAATGATGACGGGTTCGGCGAATTTGGATAACACAAACAACAAAATAATCGCGCCAAAACCACAGCAGATGACGTCCAGAAACGACAGGCTGAATATTTCTATGTCGCGGCGGCGGATTCTCATAAAAAATAGGCTCAAGGCTCAGGGAGTAAAAGCAAGGCTCACGGCGCACGGCGTATGGCGCAAGGTCAAGGTATAAGGTTTAAGGTATAGGGCAATTGAATTTGGAAGTCGGAATGCGGAATTCGGAAACTACCATATATGACAGCAGAACCCGTAATTTGTATCGCAATATTTTGTGCCTTTACCTTAAACTTTCTACCCTACATCCTTTTTATCGATTCGCTGTCCATCAGTCCTTTCCGACTTCCGGATTCCTACCTCCAGCTTCCCATCACTCCTTTCCGACTTCCGCATCTTTAGTCCCGCCCTAGCGGACGACGACGGGTCCCACTTCCGCATTCCGATTTCCCGCTTCCGAATTCATCGCTCTCTGCTCCATGCGCTATGCACTTTGCCCTTTATTCCGCATTCCGAATTCGTTACTCCCTCTGCTTAATTTTCTAAATCCACAATCTGCAATCCGAAATCCGCAATCGATTCACGGCCAATCCCTCGAAGGGCTGAAAAACGACCCCCGGGTGTCTTTGGCCAACTTCCAGAATGCACCGGCGGCGAATGGATCACCTTCCATGGGATACAGAATGATGTTGACCGGTATGCGGGAGGGAAGCTGGCGGATGGCGTCGTGATACAGGCTTAGTCGCTTCTTGCCGGAAACTCTTTTGCCCCAGGGTTTTTTGGCTCCCATGGTCGGCAGGCTGTCGGTCAGCAGGAAAAGGTTATCCGGTGCCGGCTTCATCTCTACGACCGCTTTGAAAGCATTCAGCAGGCTGGTGCCTTTTTGTGGAACCACTTTACGCATGCGGGCCACGGTCTGATTGAGTTTGTCAACATCCGCGGCATTCAGCCAGATTCCCGCACTGTCGGCAATCAAAGGCCCGGCGGTCTCGTTGAATGTGTAGACCTGAAATTTGCTCGTCGCCGGCAACTGAGTGGTCAACCAATCAATGGTTTTAACTGCCTGCTGCCATTTGGCAGATTTTATTTTTTCTTTTGCCGCCAGATTGCGCCGGCGAATAATCCCGACTACCGTATCGGCCAGCATGCTGGCTGATGAATCCACCAGAATCATGATGCGCCGACCGCCCATCTTCAGGTCCGTGAGATACTGGCGGTCCCCGTGTCCGGGAAACGGCCGCAGTTTGGTGCCGAGCGCATCCTGTGCTTTGGCACCGGCCCGCAGGCGTTTAACATCTTCTTCCAGGGATTTTAGATCCGCTTTTAGCCGGTTGACATGGGTTTTTGTTGCCAGGGTATCTTTATCGCTGGCGGCCAATTCGATTTCTTTTTCTTTGATCGTTTCGATCAACCGGCGCGCAAGCCCCTGGGTTTTTTCCAGCTCAGCGCGGGTTTCCTCCAGGACATTGCGGATCCGGATCAGATCTTTTTTCCCTTCCAGCACCTGGATTTCAATGCGGTTGGTTTCAGCACGCAGGTCGGATGTCACGGTATCGCGTCGGGCGGCACTCTTCGCGTTTACCAAGACAAATAAAAGAATAATGGCACCCAGCCCGCAGGTAATGATGTCCAGAAAGGACAGGCTGAATACATTTAGTTTTTTGCGTCCCAAAATTAATCCGCCTTAAAAATAGCTTAACAGGTTGTAGATTGCTTTTTGAAAATTGATAAAACTTGTTAGATTAAAGCGCCGGCGTCTTAATTATTTCATGCTGCGCATGTTTTCTATGCTTTTTTTTGCGCCATCGTCTCAAATCAATTTGCGAAAAGATTCATTTCAGTTCCGGAATCATTATTTTGCAGTCGATGAATTGATACATGCAATCATCTGGAGTTTTTCACCGGAATTTCCGACTCGAATCACTTGACCGACTTTCAGGGTAATGCTGCCTTTGACTTGCTGTTCATCAACGAAGGTTCCTTCTTCGCTTATATCCTTTAGTAATATTTCTCCTCTTTTGAGCTCCAGTGTACAATGTTTGGGGGAGACGCCGCCGGCCGCTCCGGATATGGTGATATCGTTTTGCCGACCGTCATGTGCGCTGCCGATGGTCAGCGGTTTTTCGGTGATTGGATAAGCAATGCTGTGATAGAGCAGGTGGGTTGGGCTGGCTTGGGCTGCCGTTGCTGCTGGCGTTCGATGATCATCGGTCTGCTGCTGATCCTGCCAGGGACGACTGGTGAAAAACGATATCCCGCCGTTGTTGTCATGAGCTGCCAGCTGGTTCCAGATCTGCGGCACACCCATGGCGGCAGCGCCGCGGTCCAATTCAATGATTTGGACGTCTTTTAATGTGGCCAGCATTTCCTTGCAACCGGGCAGGCGGGCGAGGCGCTGCGATAGTTGAAGGGCGAGCGATGTCCGGCCTCTTCCCCGTTTATTTTGCATTCTTTTAATTAACCGGAGCACTTCGCGGTAAACCGGTTCTGAAATACGGGTGATGCTGTCGCGTTCCAGCGTGATGCTGTATGGTGCGAAACCTCCGGTTATTTCAAATACCATGGATGAATTATGCTGAAAATGAGAGAGAATCCCGGGCAGGCGATCATACAATTCCTGTTCCGAGGCAGCCTGGTGAAACGGGTCAAAGCGCGTGGTGCGAACGAATTCCTGAGCGATCATATCCACCAGCTTTCGGTAAAGGTGGAGCAGCCCTTTTTCAACGGTGGTTGCGGAATCTCTTAATGACAGGTGCTCGCCCTGTTCAAGGTAGATGACCTCGATTCGGTGCAGATGAATATCCAGATACAACAGCATTTTATCCGGCCCGACATGGGAGGAAGCGGCCAGGGCCAGCGGCACAAAACCCCTGACGGGCATACCCAGTTCCTGGCAGATGCCCAGGATTAGACCCAGGTGCTCGCGATCATAAAAGCTTGGAACCGCCATCACGATTTCGTCACCATGGGATTGAAGCTGCTGCCAGATTAAAGACAGGTGACGAAAGGCGATTTCGGCATGATTTAGTGGAAAATGTTTGCCGGTTTGCTCCAGGGGCTCGGTATTCAATTGATCCCAGAAATGGTTCAGGATTTGGCGGGGAAAAAGGTGGGCTTTGCTTGCGGCAGTTTCTCCCACCAGCAAGCCTTTTTTTTGCGGCAGCGCAAAACCGGGACTTTCCTGAACCTGTCCGTCCAGGTCAATCAATATTGGTGGGCTGCCGCCGGCCGCTAGGATGCCGGAATCGTTGAGTTCAAGGCCGATAATTCCCATTTAGACTTCCTTGGCGAGATTTTTTAGTTTGAGGTGAAAGGACAAAGGTTAAAGGCAAATAGGAAATGGTATCAGGTGTATGGTTTAAGGTTTAAGGCTAAGGACTGTGTATTGATTCTTAGCAATTAATCAGACTTTATTTCATTGACCTTACACCCTATACCTTACACCTTACACCCTAATACCTAATACCTTAAACCGTCACTTTACTCCTTACACCTTTCTACCTTCTACAATGCTTCATTTGCCGTGAGCCCTAGGCCGTGCGCCGTACGCCAATTTTTTATTGCGTATGCAGCTGCCTCGTCAATTTCTCTTCACAATACGCTTCAGCGTCCAGGACATAGTGTTCCTGGAGTGACTGCAATTGATGCAGCAGGAACATCAGAACAATGCTGATCAAAAGCGCGATCAGGGTTGAGTTAAAGGCTACGCCCAGACTCGTCGTCACATCGAATATATCCCCTTCAATCGCTTTGTGTGCCTGGCCAAGAGCTTGCCCGATGCCCCGCACGGTGCCGATGAAACCCACCGATGGAATCGCCCACGCAATATAGCGGATCATGGACAATTCAGATTCCAGACGTTCAGCTTCAGCCGTACAATAGGCATGGGTAGCGTCGGCGGCATCCTGAATGTTCCGGGTGGTGCTGAATCGGTGCAACGCCGCCAACAAGGCTCTGGGCAACAGGGCGTTGCTTTGATGGGGCGGCAGCGCTTGTATTTGTCGCGAAAGTTCACGCGTGTCCTCCGGCAGAATGCGCACCCCTTCGGCCAAAGGTATCAAATCTTGTTGCAGCAATGACCGTTGCCTGATGGTAACAACGCCTTTGTAGGCCATGATGGCCAGAGCCCAGAACATAAGAATAAAACAGGCCTCCTGCTCGAAGTCGCGTATCAGGACAAACACCGAGCGCTCTGTAACCTGTGATTCACCCGCTTGCAACCCGGCGGCCTGCTGGGCCAGTATCGCATCGGCTTGCGGGCGAATGACGGCCACATAAGCCGCGTGGACGATGATGATAATCAGGATCAAGGCAAACAGCTGATAGATGAACTCGATTGAGAGCGGGAATTTTTTTTCCATAATAGGTTGTCCGTGGTATGATGACTTTTCATGTTGCTAGTCGGATTAATCAGCGATGGCAGTCAGTGAAAAAAAATATAAAAATGCAAAAAGGTTGACTATTAAGGCTCTAAATCACTCCAGCCCTGTTCCCTCTGCCCCATGCGCTCCGCCCTCTGCTCTCTGCGCCATGCGCTCTGCGATTTCATATGTCGACCGGATAATCCACCGCCTGCTCGGCGGCTATTTCTTCTGACGGCCTAAAGGGCTTTATGGGCTTTGTTGCGGCAGCATTTGAGTTATTGTCACTTTTCTGCCTCTCGGCTGTTTCTGAATCCGGGGACTGATCCTTGTTTTCGTTGGTCGACCGGCTTTCATTTTCAGCCGCTTGCGGTTCATTTTCTGCCACGACAATTGGTTTTCGATTCAATTCGAATGTGTGAATGCTTCCAGTCCGCTCGATTGGTTCGTCCGGGGTAAGATGAATCCTGCCCGGAGTTGCCGGAACACTCATGAAGAATAATAAGCCAGTAATTGCGAATATAAATTTCTTAATTTCCATAGTCCCCCTACAACCCTGAATGTGCTACCTTGCAGGGCGGATTAATTATCTGTATGCTTCTCGTCGGTGGCTAATTCTCAAAATAAGAGCTGTATCTCCGATGATGGAATAAATTACCCGATAATCTCCGACTCGAAATTTCCTTAAACCGGAGAATTTTCCCGATATCGTGGGGAACTCTTCTGCCTTCTCCGGTAGCTCTGTTTCAATTTTGATTAAAATCCTATCAACCTGGTCGTTGTCTATTTTCTTGAGATCACGTGCCACTGATTTTTTGAATGCGATTTTACAGCTCAAGTTCTTTCCTCATACCTTTAATAGAAATAACCGGATCAGTGGTATCATGCAAACGATCATAAGCAACCTGCAATTCAGCGATTTCAGTCAAATATGATTCTAAAGCTTTTTGGATATGAAACGATTTTGGCCGTTCTGTTTCTTTCGCAATTTCAGAAAGTCTTGAGGCTAGATCATCCGGGATTCTTACGGATAGGGCTGTGCTCATACATTACCTCCTGTGTGTTTAAATGTATTACATCGTAATCATTCGCCGGACGGTTAGCAAGGACTTTTAAGTTCCGGTATATCCGGGTTAGGGAATCGTTAATCTATTTCAGATACCTGCCAATACGAAAACCCAAATCAGGACGTTTGGTGTCGCTGTAGTCACGATACGAAAGCCGCAGTTCACTGATACCGGCCTGCATCCAGGAGGAACCTTTTATTACATGGTGCTTACCCTCTTTCGGGCCCATGGGATCGATATACATTATATTTGAATCGTAAGGATAAATCGAATAGAAATCGTGACACCATTCGGAAACATTGCCCCCCATATCGTAAAGGCCCAGGGCATTTTTCTTAAATTTTGAAGGTGGCGCACTTACCGCGTAACGATCATTATATGACGACAGGGTGTTATTCATCAAGTCTTTGGCGGATACGTCCGCATAATTTCCCCCTTTTTCCGGTGGTGGATAGCCGCTTCCCCAGGGATATTTAACCCCGGCACTGTTCTTATTGAAGCGGGCACAATATTCCCATTCGGCTTCGCTGGGAAGGCGATACCCGGTACCCACAGGATCTGTGGCAACCAATTTCCCGCCCTTTTGCACGTAGACGGGTTGCAGGGATTCTTTGACACTGAGCCAGTTGCAAAAAAGGGCGGCCTGCTGCCAGGTTATCCCGGCGACCGGCAATTCATCCCGATTCAGGCTTTGCCTTTTAAATGCGCCGGAGTTGTGGGCAGCCAGAAACTGTCTGACTTCTTTGTTGGTGACTTCCCTGACGCCCATATAAAATGGCCGCTGCAGTTTGATTTTGCGCAGCGTTTCATTAGAGCGGCGGCCCTGCTCGCGGCGTGAAGACCCCATGCTAAAAATCCCGGGATGAACCAGTTTCAGCTCGTAGCCATTTTTGGCCCTGATGATTCCGGCCGGCGTCCCGGGGCTGGATGACAGTTTGGTCAAGGCGATGTTGATTTCCTGGGGAAATCCGGGACGAGGGGTAATACGGATCTGGTAGGGCCGATAGCCTTGTTTTGTTATCGCCAATTGATGTTCAACGGCTACCAGATCCAAATTTTTCGGTACCCTGCCCAAGGGTCGGCCGTCAATGAAGAGCTTGGCATCGGCCGGCTTTACCACAAAGTTAATGACGCCCAGTTTCGGCTTTAAGGTGATGTTGAGGGTTTTTGACTCCTCACTGAGCAGTTTTACTGTACGTTTGGCTTTTTCGTATCCGGCTTTGGATACGTGGAGCAGATGCTTTTTGTTGGCCGTCAGCGTTAACTCCAGCGGTGTCTGACCGGCAAATGTCTTGCCGATCACCACATTGGCTCCGGCGGGTCTGGTCCGAACAGCCAGTTTACCGTCGGCCGGCTGCAAACGAATAGCCTCCAGTTTCTGAGGTTGATTGGCAACCACCGCCAGGCGGGTGTGCCACGGCTTGAATCGATCTGCCTTTACCACCAGGTCATGGTCGCCCGCCAGCAGTTTGAGTGTTAAGGGGGTGGTTCCGACAGATTTTCCATCTACTAAAACAACGGCTTGCGCCGGTTCGGATTGCAGGCTGATCTCTGCCCAGCCGGGGATCAGGGCCAGATCAACGTGCTGAACTTTACCACAACCCGCAACCTCTACCTGGGTGTGCAACGTCTGATATTTCTCGGCCTGGATTGTAATGCTCCTGCGACCCGGTTTGACCTCCAAGCCGGTCAGAGGTGTCGGTCCCCGATCCTTGCCGTCAATCAAAATAAGGGCACCCGCCAGCGTCACGGCCGGCGCATCTGCCTGATGCGCTTTAAATGACAGCTGTCCCGGCTGTCTGGTCATTGAAAAATTAAAATGCTGGGTTTTGTCCGTTGCCACCACAAATTTATTCTGCAATGGCTCAAAACATTCTTTATCGGCTTCAAGGACATAGGCACCGGATTGCATTAAATAGTAGTCACCGATTTTGGGTGCCATCAACCCGCCTTTGATGGAGAGCTGATCCGGGTTTGGATCAATCCGGATGACAACCTGGCGGGCGGTGAATACGAACCAGACCGCGGCACACAGCAAAATCAGAAAAATCCCAAGCGCCAGGCTGAGCGACCATTTCAACACCTGTGAGGACTTCGAGTGCTTTGGATCGCGTTCGGGGCGGAAGGATACCGGTTTTATTTCAACCGGTGTTGTGCTGCGATCTTTGATATCGTTTTTGGATTTCAAATTTTAACCCTGCATTTAACCGTTATCCGTAGTGCCTGCTGACCGGCCTTGACCACGATTTTCTGCCGCACATCCTGGTATCCGTCCCGGGCTCCCACCACGGTGTAAGTGCCCGGTCGCAGCTTGAGTTCGCGCTCTGAAAACCGACCGAGTTTGCCCACTTTATACACGGCAATCTGCGTGAAGTTATCCGATTCGAGCGTGACGATCACGGGCGTTTGGGCCAGGGCAACCAGTCTTGCCAACCCTTTAATCCGGCTGGTTAGCTTTTGACCTCGCGGCTGCGCCTCTTTGGCTTCATTTAGCAACAGTACCGCGTTTGCAAGTTGTTTATCCGACTCCAGGGCCTGCGGCTGGGAAATATAAAAATCAAGGCGTTTGGCGATGCGAATCTGTTCGGCGGCCCGTTCTTTGCCGCGGGCGGCAAACTGAAGGTTTCGGTCGATCTCAAGCACTGCCAGATACGATTTAAGGGCAGCCTGCCAATCCTCTGATTGTTCTGCTTTTTGCGCTGCGGCGCGCAGCCGGTCAATGCGGGCCAGACGAACTGCCTGGTTCACCTGCAAAAGGGCCTCCGACACTTCACGGGAACCCGGTTTGAGGGATTTTGCTTTCAGCAGCCGGGTTCGCGCCAGAGCGTGCTCATTATTGTGAAATGCCGTCAGCCCGGCCGACATTAATTGACTGAATTGTTGTTCTTTGATCAGATCATGGACCCGGTTTAAGGCCCGGCGGGCGTTATCAGCCTCGGGATCAAGTTGAAGGGCCTTTTGGTATTCGGTGCGGGCCCGGGAAAGCGAGTTGTTTTTTTCATGCTGTTTTCCCGATTCGATCAGTTGGAGCACTTTTTCGATGGTTTGTGAGCGTTTGAGCCCTTTTTGAGCCAACGGATTGGCGGGATCAATCATCAACGCCACCTTAAACTTGCTCTTGGCAACAGCCCCGTCGCCATCGATTAAAGCAATCCGGCCTTCCTGCAGCATGCGCAGCAGGGCCTCATCGGTCCGGTCTGCAAGCTGCCGGCCGATGATCGCGGCCTCGGCATATTCAGCCGCAGCCGGTTTGTATGATTTTTTAATGAGAAGTGCATCCGCCCGACCACCGATTTCAAGCATTGCGGCATAGGATTTCCCCCCCCATTCGGCGGCACCTATCTTATCCAGCTCATTTTTGGCTTCTAAAAACTCTGCCAGTTTTTGTTCAGCCGCCTGTTTGTCCAGGGCCAGCTTTTCAGGGTCCACGGCCGGCGGAGGCTGTGTGTCAGGGGGGGCAACCGCTGCGGGTGCCGGTTTGGGCTGATTGGTTGTTGGGTTGATGGCGATCGGTTGCGGTTGAAGCGAGTTGGTTGATAGATAGTGCAGCAGCCAGGCGCCGCCGGCAACCAGGGTGATCACAGCGCTTATCAGTATGGTGAGACCAAATTGATGTCGACGCTGAAGCCCGTCGTTCTGGTTGGTTCCTTTGGGTTCGATGGAAACACTGAGCGGGATGATGGTTTCCGCACTTGATCGATTGGAGGTGTCATTTTTTGACATATTATTCGTTATTGGAACCGGATTCAAGATTATCCGGCGGCTGATCCGGTTCAAAACCGGTTTCAGCATAATATATTTTACGCAACAGCTCCCGCCACTGTTGAAATTGTTCCTCGGCTGAGCCGGTGAGCTTATACTGTTGACCCTCAAATTCCATGACCACCGGTTTCATTTCACCGCTAAATGATTGGCTGAGTTCCTGGATGGCCGCTTCATGAATTTCAGCCTCTTTGGAGATATTGAAACCATCCATGATTACCTGACCGCCGATGAGTACCATCCCGGTTTGAAGCACAACCGTGTTGCTCGAATTACTGGAACCGGCGGCGATTGCCCCGGCGATCAGCAAGGCTCCGAGGAGTTGCCGGGTCAGGGCTTTCTTTTTTATTTCCTTGATGGCCCTGCGTTCAGTCATGTTGAGCTGACGCCAATTTTCATAGGAAGGCCACATATCATTATAATATCCGTCGTACTGTTCATTGAGTGTATCGACATACATGTATTCCCGCTCACGGATTTTAAGGAGACGATCCATCATGGGGTCATCATCGGCCGGCAGTCTTTTGATGGCGATTTCTTTATTTTTGCCTTCTGCCAGATATCCTTTGTAGGCATCCGGCGCAAATTCTTCGGCGTATTTTAATTTGGATGTTGTGCGTATTTTGCCAATCTGCTCGGCGGTGAGCTTCATCTTAAATTCGGCCATGTCATTGGCAATCGTATTGTAGATATCCTGAAAAGCATCTTTCTCGCCCGGTCGATTGCCGCCATAGGAGCCCCTGGCTGCTTCAGCTTTGTATTTTTTGTTGAACCAGCGTTTACCGGTGGCATCGGCCACCTCGATTTTTAATCCCAGGTACTGGCCGTTGGATTCGAGAATTTCTCCATTGACAATTAAATCGACACTGTCGGTTGTAGCCGGGATGACTCGAACTGCCCCCCACTGGCTGCTTTGCTGTAAGGTGTTTTTCAGATGATAGGGGACGAAATGGCTCTCAGCTTTGCGGATTTCGTTATTGGTGCCCTGGTTTTCGGCTTTTTCCTCGCTTAACGCCTCGCTTTTAAAAACGAGAATCCCCACATCCATCAGCTGGTCCTCTGGGATTTCCTGTTCGGCCCGCATGATCGGCGTCGGACCGACATTCTGGGCATAATAGGTGGCACAGCCGGATAGGAAAACCAATATAAGGGCAACGCCGACAAGAATGTGAAATTTGGATTTCATTGAAGCTCTAAATTTAAAAGTTTGTTTGATTTAGTAAAAATTCGCTAATTGATAAAATTCATGCAAAATCCAAGCACCAAAATTCAAATCTCAAATAAATCACAATGATTCAAATTCAAAATTCCAAATAAAAGAACCTTCTATAGTTGCGTCCACCGATATCATCACTGGCAGACCAGGGTTTGCGAATCGATTGCGGTGAATGTTTTGGTCATTGAATATTGGATTTTGAGTTTTATTTGTAATTTGGTGCTTGAGATTTGGGATTTGTTTTCTTGCAAATGTTTACTGGACTTGGACAAAAATCCCACGTGCTCCACAATAACACTCTATTTTTACTTACTTTTTTTATACTCTTCATATTCTTTCCAGAGCTTTTCTTTGAGCTCGGGATCCGTTTCATTTTCTGCGGCCTCGCGCAACTGGCGGGCCACGATATCGTCATCTTCATAATTCTTGCGGCGCTGATCTGTGCTGGATGGGCCCTCACCGCCCTTGCCGGAACCATCTTTTGCGGCCGTTTCGGTGCCCGGCCGGCCTTCCCGGCTCTCCTGGCTTTCAGCGGATGATTTCGATCCGGAGGTGTTCACGTCCAGGCCCTTTGCCCGCAGGCGTTTGGCTGCTTCAGCCGCCTCTGCGGCCAGATCCTGCAATTTTCCCGATGATCCGGCGCGGATTTGATCCATCTCCTTAAGCAGCATGCCATCAAATTTTGCCAATGATGCATTTAACTGGCGGTCCAGCGCTGCGACTTCATCTGCGGTTTGTTCTTCCGGAATATCCGGATCAGCCATTTGATGCAACTCATTGGAGCCGGTCTTTCCGGAAGATTTTCCGGCATAGGCCGCTTCCATCTGTCCCACTATTTTGCGGTTTTCAGCCGTCATGGCCGCGACACTTTCCAGGTATGTTTCATAATCCCTGACAGTTTCTTCAGACGCGCTGCCGGATGCTTTGAGCTGCTCAAGCTCGGACGCGATCCGCTTTTCAGTCTCCTGGCTGATGCGCAGATTTTCACGTGCTTGCGCCAATTTAGCCTCGGCAGAATCCTCCGCCGATACCGGCCCGGTGCTTGATTTTTGCTCTGATTTTTGCGATTCGGATTCGGTTGCCGTCGCTGAACGCGGTTCCGTCTCCTGACCTGGCGCCGCTTCGGTTGAGGTCGATTCACCGGATTTCGATTCTCTGGGGGATTCCTGCTGCCCGGATGCGGAGGTTTCTGAGGGAGATTCACTCTCGGTAGAGGTAGATTGCCGGGTTTCTTCCTTTTGGGGGCTAGTGGTTTTGGTAGCCGTGGTCTGGGCGCAGGCCGCTAGCACCAGTACCATGAAGATGGCTGAAAATGGTTTAATGGGTTTCATTTCGATGTTTGAGGCCTCTGGATTTTTGGCAGAACCAGGATAATCTGCAATTAAACAAAGATTTAACCTGAAGTTTGCAAGATTCAGGTATTAAATATCCCCGCCAACACTAATTATGGCAGTGTCTAACATAAGATTTTGGCATTTGAGTGTCAAGATACATTCCGGGGGGCTGGTAGGATCAAAGTCCCTCTCAATAGTTGGCTATTAACTGTCTCACGCAAAGGCGCCAAGAATGCTCTCTACGGTGTGGTTTCCGGTGATATACGAGACAAGGCCCTGGTCATTTCAGGCCCATGTATTGAGCGGAAATTCAATTACAAAAGAAAAGGCGCGTGATACCGACATCCAGTGTTTTGGAGTTGGAATCGCGCGCCTTTATCAATTTTTGTGGCGGAGAGAATGGGATTCGAACCCATGATGGAGTATAACCCCCATACTCGCTTAGCAGGCGAGCGCCTTCAGCCAGCTCGGCCATCTCTCCTAAAAAATTTTGGAAAATTTTTTTAATAGACGATTAGAAATCGCCGGAATTATTTTTTGATGATCTATCAGAAGCTTTCATTTGGCAGAAGCTTTCATTTGGCGGAGGGAGTAGGATTCGAACCCACGGAGGCGTTAACCTCAACGGTTTTCAAGACCGCCGCTTTCGACCACTCAGCCATCCCTCCATGTTGGGTCTAAATTGAGCGATTTTTTGCTCGATCCGCTCGCACCTTTTAAGTCGAACATGAATATCTAACATTTCGAGCTGAGTTGGTCAATAAATTTTCTAAATTTTTAGCACCCTTTCTCCGAACCCGGACGCGCCGGAGGCGGAGAACCAAAATGATATCAAACCACGAAGATCATCAAGGGATCGAAGACAAAAACCGAAGTACTTGATCTTTCTATGCAATCAGATTAATCTTTTTGCATAATAGCCGCAATAACAGCTTTTAAAGCTCGAAGCGGGTTGACATGCTTGCTTTTTTGTGGTTTCAAAAAAACGAACCAGTATTCCCAACAACTGAATTTAGGAAATAATTCAGGTCCTAACACTAAAAGGATCATCGCCATGAAACAAAAATACTTAATACTGAACGACAAAGAAAATAAGCAAATTAAAATCCAGGAATTTGCCGAGCTGAACAAAGAAATGCTGTCGCTGCTCTGTGAAGAAGCTTATGATTACAAAACCATTAAATCAGCCATTTCAGCCGGAAAAGATGAACTGATTGCCGCTTTGCGAACCAACAATTTATATCCACCGGGCATCTATGCTGTGCAAATTGCTGATGCGGTTATTGATTTACACCAATCAAAGGATCAGGAATCGGTGGAGCTTTTTTTTGACGATAAGAACTTACTAACCAAGACTCGTAAACCCATAAAAATTACCCAACAAGTTGAGGATGAAGCAGTTGACGCTGATGCTATACTGGAAGATGATTTCGATGAATCATATACCGAAAAAGATGAAATAAAGAAAATTGATTCATCGCTGAAAATCGTGGATGACAACTATGTCGATGGCGATGACGGCAGTTAAAACATTTCAAAAATTCTATGACTGATTTAGAATGAGGGGGTTTTTCGAGGACTGGTTTTTGCCTTGCCAATGGAATAATCGTAAATATTTGGTGGATGCCGTTCATACAGTCGCCGGATGCACGGCTTTAACGCGACCGCTTGGCTGAAGGCGATATCGTTTGTGATTTTTTTTCGGTTGACTTATTAATATTGATAACATAATACAGTGAACAGCATTTAGATATTTAGCAGCAATTTATTTGCTGTGGTCCTGTAGCATAAATTCCTCCCGCCGTTTAATTTTATTTTTTGGTTAAGATTACAGATTCTTACCTATCGTTTGGTGACCTAACCTTACGAAACCGGTATGGTAAGATCTTGCTCTGACTATTCGTTTTATAGCTGGTTTTTTGGGTAAAGCTGTATTGGCATGGATTATAAACGCATCAAGGAGGTGAAAATGGAAAACGAAAAGGCTTTCTACGAGAAACTTGAGCGCAGAGGCGTTTCCAGGAGGGACTTCATGAAGTACTGCACGTTCCTCACGGCAGCCATGGGACTTTCATCCTCATTTGTCCCGAAAGTGGCGGAGGTATTTGCCGCGCCGGCACAGAGACCACCGGTCATCTGGTTGCATTTTGGAGAATGCACCGGTTGCTCTGAGGCGGTTTTGAGGAGCCAGTATCCTTATCCTGACGATCTGGTTCTCGAGATCCTTTCGCTTGAATACCATGAAACGATTATGGCAGCGGCGGGACAACAGGCGGAGGACCAACTGCATGCGGCAGCAAAAAAATACGAGGGAAAATTCATTTGTGTGGTTGAAGGCGCCATAGCAACCAAATATGACGGCGGTTATGGCAAAATCGGTGGTCGTACATTTCTGGAAATCGGCAAAGAAATCTGCACCAAGGCTGCCGGCGTCATTTGCATTGGCTCCTGTTCATCATTTGGTAACATTCAGGCAGCGGCACCCAACCCGGGCGGGTATAAGGGTGTCGGAGAGGCGCTGGGTATCAAAACGGTCAATATTGCCGGATGCCCGCCAAATCCGGTCAATTTTGTGGGTACTGTCGTCAACTATCTCCTCCTGGGCAAGTTGCCGGCCTTGGACGACCTTGGCCGACCCCTGTTTGCCTACGGCAAGAGCATCCACGATCAATGCCCCCGAAGGGCACATTTCGAAAATGACGAATTTGTGGAAGTATTCGGTTCCGAAGAAGCTGCAGCCGGTTATTGCCTTTACAAGGTTGGTTGTCGAGGCCCGGAAACCTACAACAACTGTCCGATTGCTAAATTCAACGACGGCACCAGCTGGCCGATTGAAGCAGGAGCCCCCTGTATCGGCTGCAGCGAACCGGCGTTTTGGGATAAGTTCACCCCATTTTATGAGGAATTGTAACCGACAGCCCGCTGATGGAATTAAAGCCTTTTTGATATAAGAGGAGGAGATCATATGGCACAAAGAATTACGATAGATCCAATTACCAGAATCGAAGGTCACCTCAGAATTGAAGTTGAAGTGGCCGGCGGCAAAGTGGTCAACGCCTGGAGCTCAGGCCAAATGTTCAGAGGTATCGAACTCATTCTGCAGGGACGCGATCCGCGGGATGCCCATCATTTCGTGCAACGCTCGTGCGGTGTCTGAACGTACACCCATGCTCTGTCCTCGGTGAGGGCAGTCGATGATGCGGTGGGGGTCAAAATCCCAAAGAATGCTCGAATTATTCGTAACTTACTCATGGGAGCCCAGTTCCAGCACGACCATATTGTTCATTTTTATCATCTGCATGCGTTGGACTGGGTAGATATTGTCAGCGCCCTTAAAGCCGATACTAAAAAGACCGCTGCTCTGTCGGACAATGTGAGCAATGCCCCTGTGGGGGGAAATTCATATTTTAAAAGTGTCAAGCAGCGGCTTCAGACCTTTGTGGACAGCGGTCAGCTGGGTCCGTTTTCCAATGCCTATTGGGGGCATTCTGCTTACAAACTGCCGCCTGAAGCCAACCTGATGGCGGCGGCACACTACATTGAAGCCTTGCGCTTGCAAGCCAGGGCTGCTCGGATGCACGCCATCTTCGGCGGTAAAAATCCGCATCCTCAATCCCTGGTGGTCGGTGGTGTGACCTGCGTCAGGGATCTTAGGCCGGACCGTATTGCCGAATTTCTCTACATAACCAAAGAAACCCAGGAATTCATTAAAAACGTCTATATTCCCGATCTTCTGGCAGTTGCTTCATTCTACAAGGATTGGGGCGCCATCGGTGGTACCAGCAACTTCCTGGCCTGGGGTGAATTCCCGGAAACCGATAAGGAACCCGATAGCCTCTATATGCCCCGGGGTGTAGTCATGAAACGTAATCTGGGCGGTGCGAAAATGGCGCATCAGGACAAGGTGACCGAGGATGTCACCCGCGCCTGGTACGAGGACGGCAATTCCCTGCATCCTTATGAGGGTGAAACCAAACCCTTGAAGGAAAATCCGAACTACACACCCGGTGATGGCAAGTACTCCTGGTTCAAGGCTCCGCGTTATGAAGGTGAGCCTTGTGAGGTCGGTCCGCTGGCCCGGGTGCTGGTGGCCTATGCCAAGGGGCACAAGGATATTAAACCGATCGTTGATAATGTCCTGAAAACCCTGAATGTTCCGGCCGGAGCGCTATTCTCGACCCTCGGTCGAACGGCTGCCAGAGGCATTGAAACCATGGCGATCGGTGAAAGAGTGCAGGCCTGGGTCATGGAACTGGTCGGCAATATCAAAAACGGCGATACCGAGATCTACCAGCCCTATGAGATGCCCGATAGCGCCATGGGTGTGGGGCTCAATGATGTTCCCAGAGGATCGCTGGGCCACTGGATTCAAATTGAAGATAAGAAAATCAAAAATTATCAGTACGTGGTACCCTCCACCTGGAATCTCGGTCCGCGAGATGCCGCCGGTAAACTGGGACCTGTGGAAGAAGCATTGATCGGTACGCCGGTTGCCGACCCCAAGAAACCGCTTGAGGTTTTGCGAACGGTTCATTCCTTTGACCCGTGTATTGCCTGCGGCGTTCATGTTATCGATCCGGATTCCAACGAGGTTTATAAAATCAAAGCACTGTAATTATTGTTTAAAACCCGCAGCCTCCCGAATTTATGGGAGGCTGTGGTGTTTTTAGGCACCGATCAATTAATTTTGTGCATTCTGTTGTTCCGTGGAGTATTGGACCATTTTCACTGTCGTCAACTGATTGAATATTTAAGGTCCTCCTCCGGCGGATCAATTATATAAATACTATTTAAAAAATGACGGAGCGACGCGACATCCACAAATATTCAATTTGCAATCTTCAATCGTCAATTCCGGTTCTTCCGGGTTGTACTATTGACTATGTAGTCTGATTTAGTGTAAGTTACCGTCTTGCACTTTTTTTCAGAGACATGTTTTCAAGGGATACTTTTTGATATATGAATCCAAATGATAATAATCCGTTTGATGAGCTTTATGCCGCCGAGGTCATGGTGTTGGGCATCGGGTGCATCCTGTATTCCGATGAGGGGTTTGGGGTGCGGGTGGTTGAAAAAATGGAGAAACAGTACGAATTTTCAGACAATGTCCTGCTCGTCGACGGTGGTGTGCTGGGCATTAATTTGCTGGGGGTGATTTCAAAACCGGACCATCTGATCGTGGTGGATGCGATCCGCAACAAAGGCAATCCCGGAGATCTCTACCGGCTGGAAAAAGATGCCATTCCGGATCGAATCCGGGCCAAAAATTCTTTGCACCAGGTCGACTTTCTTGAGGCGTTAACCTTGTGCCAGGCGCTGGATAAAGTACCGAAAACGGTAATTATCGGAGTCGAGCCAGAAGATATCGATACCCAGAGCCTTGAATTAACCCCTGCCGTCCAGGCCCAGGTCGATCCGGTAATCGAAATGGTCCTGGTCGAGCTTGACCGTCTGGGCGTATCTTACAAGAAAGGAACTTCGGATAATGTGTCTTGCAATCCCCTCCAAAATAACCCACATTGAAAATAGCATGGCGACCATTGACGTGGACGGTGTTCAGAGGAAAGCCAGCATGTTGCTGCTTGAAGATGCCGCAGTCGGTGATTATGTCATCGTCCATGCCGGCTTTGCCATCCATAAAATAGATGAAGCTGCGGCAATGGAAACCTTGAAATTTTTAAAAGAGGCGGCCGCATTTGTAGAAGGAAGAGGCGGAGATCCGAATTAAGCCCAGCCGCCCAAGATGGAAGTGACCGCTTGATCGGAAATTGTGAGACGGGGTGATAGTTCACTTTAGTCATGACAGATAATTTTGTTGCTAAATGGTTGAAAGTTAACGGTATTGTTCAAGGCGTCGGCTTTCGACCTTTTGTTTTTCAGCTGGCCCAAAAATATGGCCTGAAAGGAGAGGTGGCCAATACCTCCGCGGGTGTTTCCATCCACGTTGAGGGCCTCGCCGGGCATATTACTTCTTTTGAGGCTGATTTAGCCACTCAAGCCCCGCCCCTGGCATACATTGTCGATATTGCCAGTCAAACGGGTATCGTTAAACAGTACTCTGATTTTGCCATAGTTAAAAGCCATGGCAATTCCCGGATGTCGACCCTGATCTCACCGGATGTCTCGGTGTGTGACGATTGCCTGGCTGAACTCCTGGATCCCGGCGACCGGCGCTATCACTATCCGTTTATCAACTGCACCAACTGCGGACCGCGGTACACCATCATTGACGATATTCCCTATGATCGGCCCAAAACGTCCATGCGGCATTTTATCATGTGCCCGGCCTGCCAGGCTGAGTATGATGAGCCCACCAACCGGCGCTTTCATGCCCAGCCCAATGCCTGCGACGACTGTGGACCCCATGTTGGTCTTTTCGACTACCACAAGATTGAAATTGGCAAACAGAATCCTGTCGGCAAAGCAGTCGAGCTCCTGAAACAGGGTAATATTCTGGCGATCAAGGGGCTTGGCGGATATCACCTGGCGGCCGATGCCGCCAATGCCGATGCGGTTAGGCGCCTGCGCCGACGGAAAATTCGCGAAGAAAAGCCCTTGGCCGTCATGTCCGCCGATCTTGCGACCATTCGCGGCTATGCTGCCGTCAACAAAGAAGAGGAACAACTGTTGACCTCTATCCGGCGGCCGATTGTGCTTCTGAGAAAAAAGACACCGAACTCGATTTCTGACCAAGTGGCGCCGCGCAATAATTACTTTGGTGTCATGCTGCCATACACCCCGCTGCATTACCTGTTGTTGAAACACGATTTTACGGCCCTGGTGATGACCAGCGGCAATTTAAGTGACGAGCCGATTGCGATTGATAACGATGATGCGTTTAATAGACTGGCTGCGATTGCAGACTATTTTTTAATTCACGATCGCGATATTTATCTGCGCAGTGATGATTCGATCGTCAGGCACATTGCCGGGGCCGAAAGATTTATTCGACGTTCAAGGGGATTTGTGCCGATCCCGGTTTTTCTGAAAAAAGAGGTGCCTCCGATTCTGGCCTGCGGCGCCGAGCTCAAAAATACGGTTTGTGTCACCAGGCAGGATAAAGCCTTTTTAAGCCAGCATATCGGGGACCTTGAAAATGTCGCCACCTATGATTTTTTTAGACTGACAGTAGATCATCTAAAACGGATCCTCGATTTTAATCCAGAAATCATTGCCTGCGATATGCACCCGGATTATTTGAGCACCCGATTCGCTGCGGAACAGGCGCCAATTCCGAATATTCAGGTCCAGCATCACCATGCCCATGTGGTCAGCTGCATGGCCGAGCACAAGCTTGAGGGAGACGTGATCGGCCTGGCCTTTGACGGTACCGGGTATGGCGCCGATGGAACCATCTGGGGCGGTGAAATCCTGATCGCCAGCAGCCATGAGTTTAAGCGGACCGGGCATCTGGCCACGGTTGCCATGCCGGGCGGTGCAGCGGCCATCAAAGAGCCCTGGCGCATGGCAATCAGCTACCTCCAGCGTACCTTCGGTGATGATTTTCAAAACCTGGATCTGCCCGCGCTGGGAGAAATTGAGACTGAGAAGGTGAATATCCTCAGGGAAATGATATCAAAAAAAGTCAATTCTCCGCTCACCTCGAGCCTGGGTCGCCTATTTGACGGGGTGGCTGCAATTTGCGGGATTCGCAAGCAGGTTAATTTTGAAGGCCAGGCCGCCATGGAATTTGAAATGCTGGCCGCAGATTCGACGAATCAGGCGTATGATTATCAATGGGAGACCGGCGCAAGCCATCGTTTACTGACGACACCCATCATTGAAGGTGTGGTGGCGGATATTCAAAGCCGGGTGCCCGTCGCTAAAATCAGCACCAAGTTTCATCGCACCTTGATCCGCCTGTTTGCTGAATTCTGCGATCTTGTTCGCCGGGAAAGTGACTTAAACCGCGTCGTGTTGAGCGGGGGCTGTTTTCAAAACGCCACCCTGTTGAGCGGATTGATACAAGCCTTGCATGATAAGAAATTTGCAGTATTCACCCATCAGCAGGTGCCGGCCAATGACGGCGGTATCAGCCTGGGGCAGGCGGTTGTGGCGGCGGCCAAAGCGCGTCAGGCATAGAGCAGGGGGCATAGGGCACAGGGCATAGGGCACAGGGCATGGGGCAAAGGACTTGGGGCATAAGTATAAAAGCTCAAAGCTTAAAGCTGAATGCTCAAAGGGATATTGCAGGGGGCAGAGAGCACAGGGCACAGAGCATAGCGCATGGTGAGATCAGGCCGCCCAATTATCCTTTTTCGCTATGCTCTCTGAGATATGCATCCGCTGAAGAAACGACTCAACTGAAGCTGTAAACTGCAAGCATTTTAAAATTGTGAAGGACGGAAATATGGCCCTGAAACACATTGAAGAATACCGTGACGCGGAAATAGCCAAAAAGTTAATCCATAAAATAAAAACGATCAGTCGTCGACCCATTAGACTGATGGAAGTCTGCGGGACCCACACGGTGTCAATTTTTCGCAGCGGAATACGTTCGGTGTTACCGGAAACGATTGCCCTGCTATCCGGTCCGGGGTGCCCGGTATGTGTGACCGATCAGAACGAAATCGATGCCTTTATTGAATTAAGCCGGATCGATGATGTCATCGTGACCACATTCGGTGACCTGATGCGGGTTCCCGGAACCATCTCTTCTCTTGAAAAAGAGCGGGCCGAGGGACGGGATATCCGGGTGGTTTACTCGACTTTTGACGCCCTGGAGGTTGCCCAAAAAAATCCGGACAAGAAGGTGGTTTTTCTAGGGGTCGGATTTGAAACCACCGCGCCGACCATCGCGGCTTCCATCCTGCAGGCGGCCCGGTTGAAGGTGGATAATTACGCGGTGATATCGGCCCACAAACTGGTTCCGCCGGCCCTGGAAACGCTGATGAGCCTGGAGGATGTAAACATAGACGGGTTCATTTTACCCGGCCACGTGTCGGTTATTATCGGGCTGGATGCCTATCGGCCGTTTTTCGAAAAATACAAAACACCCTGTGTGGTAGCCGGTTTTGAACCGGCCGATATCCTGCAGGCCATCAGCATGCTGACCGAAATGATCGAGACCGGAAACCCGGGTCTTGAAAATGCTTATCCACGGGCCGTTACCGATGAAGGCAATCCCAAAGCCCGGCAGATTCTGCGGGATATTTTTGAACCGGCCGATGCCTGCTGGCGGGCCATCGGCACGATTCCGCTCAGCGGCTTGAAAATACGAGATGAATTTGCCGTGCATGATGCGCAAAAGCAGTTTGACATTCAGGTCCCGGACGCCAAAATTCCATCCGGCTGCGCCTGCGGTGAGATTTTGATCGGAAAAAAGATCCCGCCGGCGTGCAAGCTATTTCGCAAGGTGTGTACGCCCATGGATCCGGTGGGGCCCTGCATGGTGTCGACGGAGGGGACCTGTGCGGCCTACTATAAGTACCACACTTGAATTCGGAATTTGGAATGCGGAGTAAGATCGATATAAAATCCGTTGACCATAAATAAACAACAAACAACTGACCACGGACATATTTCATGAAATCGGACAAAATACTTCTTGATCATGGCAGCGGCGGCAAAATCTCTCACCGTCTGACCACTGACATGCTGCTGCCGGTGTTTGATAACCCCATTCTTGCGGAATTAAATGATGGGGCCATCTTTGAACTCAACGGCCTGCGCATGGCATTTTCGACAGATTCATACACGGTGGACCCAATTTTTTTCCCGGGGGGAAATATCGGTGATCTGGCGATTAATGGAACCGTTAACGATGTTGCCATGTGCGGGGCGAATCCGTTGTATTTGAGTGTCGGGTTGATCATCGAAGAGGGATTTGCGGCGGCCGATCTTGAGAAGATCATCAAAGAAATGGGCGCTGCCGCCCGTAAGGCCGGCGTCACCGTGGTTACCGGCGATACCAAGGTCGTGCCCAAAGGTGCGGTGGACCGAATATTCATCAATACCTCCGGAATCGGCTTGATACCGCCGAACATAAATGTTGCCAGCCGCAACGCCCGGGCCGGCGACCGGATTGTTTTAAGCGGCACCATCGCGGATCACGGCATCACCGTTTTAACACAACGGGAGGGGCTGTCCTTTAAGACCCGACTAATAAGCGATACAGCGCCGCTCAATCACATGGTCAAGGAAATGTTTGCCGTCAGCGATAACGTCCATGTGCTGCGGGATCCCACGCGGGGCGGGGTGGGCACTGCCTTAAATGAAATTGCAGAGAAATCCGGGGTCGGCATCAAGATTTATGAAGATAAACTCCCTTTGAAAAAAGAAGTTGTCGGGGCCTGTGAGCTATTGGGATTTGATCCGCTTTACCTGGCTAATGAAGGTAAGCTGCTGGCCTTCGTGTCCGATGAGGATGCCGATACGGTTCTGGCAGCCATAACTGCCAACCCCTATGGCAAGGATGCCACCGTGATTGGAGAAGTGGTCGCTGATCACGCCGCTAAAGTATTTATGGAGACGCGGATCGGGGGAGAACGAATCGTGGATATGCTGGCGGGGGAGCAGCTACCGCGAATATGCTAACGCAGGCGCAGGGCGCAAGGCGCAAGGCGAATCAACCAAGAGCAAAGTGCCGGGACCAGACAAATATCAAATTATGGATTTTCCAGGCAGATGGCGTGTTGAAATCAGCCACAATCATCGGGGCAGTTTCTGTTTACGGCCTTGAGCCGTGCGCCGTGTGCCTTGCGCCTGCCGGTGGATACAAATATGAAAAAATACAAGTATATCCTTGTTCCAATTTTCGTCCTGTTAATATCCACCGCCGTTGACGCGCAGCGCGAGCATCTGATTCAAGGCCGCACCATGGGTACGACCTACCATGTCAATGTGGTGGCCGGTAATTTTCAGAGTATTGCGGGACTAAAGGAAACGATTGATGCACGCCTGGTGGAAATCAACGGCAGCATGTCCACCTATCAACGGGACAGCGAAATCAGTCGTTTCAACGACATGAAACAGGCCGGACAGGCGTTTGAGATATCCGCTGACTTTTTACAGGTGATGATGACGGCCAAAACCATCTTTGAGCTTTCCGAAGGGGCCTGGGACGGAACCGTCAATCCGCTGGTTGAGCTTTGGGGGTTTGGGCGTGCAGGACCAAAGCGAGCACCTCCCCCCAAACAGGAGATTGCCGCCCTGCTCAATAACATTGGATTTGAAAATATTGAAATATCGCAAAACGCAAGCCTGTTGAAAAAAAGAAGATCCCTAACCCTCGATCTGTCTTCGATTGCCAAGGGTTATGGCGTTGACCAAGTTGCGGATATTGTTCACCAGGCCGGATTTACGGATTATCTGGTGGAAATCGGGGGCGAAATATTTGCATCCGGCAAACGTCAGGACGGCAACATGTGGCGTATCGGGATTAATCGTCCCCGCCAAGATGCCGCCTTTGATGAGGTTTATAAGGTCGTGGATCTATACAACAAAGCCTTTGCCACCAGCGGCGACTACCGCAATTTTTATGAGGTTGAAGGGGTCCGTTACTCTCACATCATTGATCCCCGAACCGGATATCCGGTTTCCAACGGGGTCGTGAGCGTTTCGATCATTGCCGACAACTGCACCCTGGCCGATGGTCTGGCTACCGCGGTTATGGTAATGGGCACTGAGAAAGGACTTGACCTGATCAATCGTCTCGAAGGGGTCGAAGGTCTGATTATCATCGAGAAACCCAATGGCAGCCTTGGCGCTTACTACTCAAAAAGATTTGAAGTTGTGCAGTAATTTTTTGGTTCCGATGAGATAATCAGGATCGTAATAAAAAGCAGCAATGTATTCGATCCAACTACCTTCCGCAAGATCGAGCTGCTTGGCGAAACCGCCGCCAAAATCGAAGGCGTCCGGCGCGTGATCAGCCTGCCCGGCATTAAAAAGGCAGTTGATGTTTCCGGAAATTGGAGCATGGAAAAATTTTTTGCGGTTACCCCCGATTACTTATTTGATCATCGCCGCCAGCAGCCGCCAGCTGACCATCGGGCAAATCAAGAGCCTGGGCATCACCATGATTCTGGTTTTCGGGATTATGTTCATCCTCTTTATGTCCCTTAAAGTGGGATTGATTGCCATCCTGCCCACTAAGTTGTATAGCCGGCTGGAGTTTTTAAAAACATTGGATACCGAAATTCAACGCGCGCGACACTGCTGCGCCAGCTTATCTTGTTGCCTTCTGAAGATAGCGTTTGAGGAAATGAAATCCGACGTGGATAATACAGCAAAGGATCGTATTATTCGCTCGGTGGGAAGTGTTTTAAGCGAGGAGATTCGGGACTGGGATACCTTGCATCGATACGACGGACAATCTTATGCGCTGCTCATGCTGCAAACTTCCATGGCCGAGGCTCAACGTTTATGCAATCATTTGAACCCGGAACCGATAGGGATGAAGCGGCTGGCTCATCATCGGATACGTTGGATGATATCCCTTATGTGTTGATCAAATTGGGGCCCTTTTGCAATAAACTCGACACCAATTCCCCAGCGTGTTGCATGAGCGATCTCCCCCCTTAGCTTTACGGCCTTTGATTCGCGGTTCACCTTAAATACCATTAGAACCTCTTCACCAATCATTATCGGTGCCTGCGCCTCAATGAACACCCCTTTTTTGCTCATATTTTTGATATAGCCTTTATGGGTGCGGTCCGAGGTTGCGAAATCAACCTGCAGATCACATGATTTGCGGTCAGAAATCCTTCTGTCGCCTTTAACCAGATCATCGGCCTGTTTTAAAATCGTTTTCTGCTGTTCTTCACTCATGCTCAAAATGACTTCCAAGAGCCTTGCAATCGTGAGGTTATGCTTTTTTAATTTTACCTTCTTTTGCATAGCGGATTCCCAACCAGTTGGATTCGTTCTGATATTATCATCGCGAGTTTAGACTTGAATCTTGCAAATGAAAGACTCCGACCCGAGGTATTATAATAACATTATTTTGTTGCAAAAAATATGGAAATTTTCTTGTTCTTCGTGTTTTCGCCGGCCCAGTTAATCCTTCTTTTCGGTTTTAGCGGGGTCCTTTCGTGTTTTCGCGATAAATATGTTTTTTCATAAAATGTCGTAGATGCGCCTCGGGAGGGTAAAGAAGTTATAACTAAAACTCTAACCACAGTGCACATTGACAATAATTTTTGGGTACCTATTTTCATTCGTGGTAGCTTAGAAATCGTTTGATGCTAGAATAATTATGCGTTCAGAGTTCACATCTCAACAGTTTGAATCCGGCCGTTAACCCTGAACTTTTGAACCTTGAACCCCTGAACCTTTAAAATACGGAAACATAAATGAAAAAGTTGTACCTGGAAAGTTTGGGTTGCGCCAGGAATCAGGTTGACAGCGAAATTATGAACGGCCGGCTGAAAAAGGCCGGCTGGGTTTTGACTGATGATCCCGCAGATGCCGCGACCATCGTCGTCAATACCTGCAGTTTTATTGAATCCGCTGCGCAAGAGTCCATCGACGTGATTTTGGAGTTGGCGGAATATAAAAAAGAGGGCACGTGCACGCGTCTGGTGGTCACCGGATGCCTTCCGGAACGCTACCGTGAGGATATTCTAACGTCATTGCCGGAAGTTGACGTCTTTTTAGGCACCGGGGCCTATGATCAAATTATCAGTGCCGTTCAAGATCCAAAATTCACCAATCAGTGTGTGTTACCGGACCCGGATCTCATTTCCTTACAGGATAAAGATTCGCCGCGGGATATAAACCAGCCCCATTCGGTCTATCTGAAAATTGCAGAAGGCTGCAGCAAAGCATGCACCTACTGTATTATTCCCAAATTGCGTGGTAATCAACACAGCCGGCTTCCAGAGGATATCGTTTCAGAAGCCAGGCGGCTTGTTGCCGACGGTGCCCTGGAATTGGTGCTGGTTGCTCAGGATACCACCGCTTACGGCAGGGATCTGGCCCAACCGGTCAATCTCGGTCAACTCATGGCAAGCCTTGCCAGGATCAAATTCGAAAATGAGCAGACTAGCGACGGACCATGGTTCAGGGTTCTTTACGGACATCCGGAAAGCATCGAAGACTCATTTATCAAAACGGTTGCCTCATTTCATAATGTCTGTTCTTATTTTGATATCCCCATTCAACATGCCAGCACCGGCGTTTTAAAGCGCATGGGACGTGGATATACCCGCAATAACCTTTCCCGTCTATTCGATCGAATCCGCTTTCATGTTCCCGATGCCGTGCTCAGAACCACCATTATTGTCGGATTTCCCGGCGAAACCGATAAAGATTTTGAGGAACTCATGGGCTTTGCCGAGGAAGTGCGATTTGATCATTTAGGTGTATTTATATATTCTGATTCTGACGATCTTTCATCTCACCGTTTATCAAACCATGTTCCCCGGGAAGTGGCCCGGGATCGGTATCATCAAATCATGTCCGCCCAATCCGGCATATCATCCGAAAATAACCAGAAATATATCGGTAAAATCGTAAAAGTCCTGGTGGAAGAATCATTGGAGAACAATCTGTTTGCAGGCCGCACCAACTTCCAGGCGCCGGAAGTGGATGGAATCTCTTACATTAATACCAGCCCGCTGCCTTTTAAATTGAAAATCGGGTGTTTTACTGATATGCGTGTAACGGATGCCATGGAATATGATCTTATGGGAGAGGTGGTATGAATGACCTGAAGCAGAAGATTCTGACGGCAGTTGAAGATGATTTGAGCGACATCGAAAAAGCCATATCCGATAATTTAAACCCTTACCTGGAACTGGTTTCAGAGGTGGCCGGGCATCTTCTGTTTAGCGGCGGCAAACGTCTGCGTCCTCTTTTAATGATTCTTTCAGCACGGCTCTGTGGATATACCGGCGACTATGAAAAAACATTTTCAACCGCACTGGAATATCTGCATACCGCCACCCTGCTGCATGATGATCTGGTGGATGAAGCAACCCTGCGACGCGGCAAAGAAGTGGCGCACTCAAATTGGGGCAATTCTATTACCGTTCTGGTCGGAGATTATCTGCTGGCGCGGGCCCTGTCCATTTCGGCCGGCACAGGTCGACTTAGAGTGATCCAGATTCTGGCGGAACTCACCGAAAGCATGTCTCAGGGTGAAGTTCACCAGCTGATGCGAAAAGGCGACATCAACTTGGCAGAAGATGAATATTTGGAAGTCATTCGGCGTAAAACCGCCATGCTGTTTGAAGCCGCCTGCCGGGTCAGCGCGATTATCGCAGATGCACCGCAGGAAAATGAAAAGGCCCTGGCCGATTATGGTTACAATCTGGGGATCGCTTTTCAAATGGCCGATGATCTGTTTGATTACACCCTGACAACATCTGATTTCGGCAAAGAGGTCGGAGCCGACCTCAGAGAAGGCAAATTGACGCTGCCTGTCATTTCTGCGTTAAGAAACACGACACCCGATGATAAAGAGTTGATGATCAAAATCATCCAGAACCAAAACTTTTCAGTCCAGGATTTTAAGACGTTGATCGAGTTGCTGGAAAAGCACGGCGGACTTGCCTATACGCAAAAGGTTGCCGCCGCGTATATTGACAAAGCCAAGCAGGCCCTTGCTATATTCGAAACATCCCAAACCAGAGATACCATGCTGGATATTGCAGATTACGCGCTCGCCAGACGCGTCTAGGGCAGGGTGCATGGCGCATAAAACCTGCTGCCTGGTGCAGGCATTATTACCTGCAAGTCTTCAATAGCTGGTATAAGGTTTAAGGTGTATGGTTTAAGAAAAATGCACAGCGTCTTGCTTTCAATTGAGGTTTTGCAATAGAGAATTATCCTTTTTGCTTTTAGCCCGATACCCTATACCGGCCATTTTATTTCTTAGTTCTTGATTCTCAGACATTTTTCCTTTATTGATAAAGGCCACACCAAGATATTAATCCGATTTGGGAGCGAGATGATATGAGGAGAATCTTTGCCAATTTTACTATATTGATACTGTTGGCTTCTTTGATGACCGGGGGATTGTTGATCCCTGACGCTGCAGTGGCGCAGGAAGCCGCTAATTCCGAAACCTTTGTGGTGGTTGGAACCGCGACCGTGAAAGGCAACAATGTTTCGGGCGCCAGAGAGATGGCCATCGCCGACGGTCTTGTTACGGCTGTGGCCTTGATGACCGAAGAACTCTTGCAGGTAGAGTCTTTTGTGGAGCATTTTTCCAAACTCAATGGATTGCTGTTTGATCAGACGAATGCATTTGTCAGCGGCTACAAGGTGCTAACTGAAGCCTCTCAGGACAAGTCATATCACGTCGTCGTACAGGCTACCGTAGCGGGAAGCAAAATATCCAAGTATTTAACCGAGGCCGGAATCTTAAGGGTTGAGACAGCGCTGCCCAGTGTATTGCTCCTTATGGCAGAACAGAAATTAGAGGAGCCGTACCCCGGTTTTTGGTGGGGTACGGAAGGCGCCTACTTCGAATCGTTGTCGGAAGCAATTATGGTTAAACACCTTCAAGAAGCCGGTTTTACCGTCATAGATCACCGGCCTGCCCGCAGCGGCCAGCAGATTAACTGGGAGGCTTTTGACAAGCCGGATTTATCGGATCAGGAAGCAGCCGAGCTCGGCGCCCTTCTAAAAGCCGATGTGATCGTAATCGGGGAGTCAATGGCCACGCCATCTACCAATATAATGGGCTCGGCGATGAGGTCTTTTAACGGGACGGTCACAGCCCGCGTTATTCGGACAGATTCAGCAGATCCGGTATTAAATCTGACCCGGACAGCGGTGGCGGTCAGCGAAGATGACACCAGCGGCAGCCGAGCAGCGCTGGAGGACGTCGGCGGCCTGGCGGGGCAGGCCCTGGCTGAGGAACTGACCCTGGTCTGGCAGAAACAGGCCGGCAAACCGACCGATGTCTCAATGGTCATCCGTGGCACGGGGCATCTTGCTTCTTATGTTAAGTTTCGCAAAGCGATGAACACCATCTCAGGGGTTGAGGGAATCCGGGTCAAGGGCATCAAACCCAATGAAGCAACTCTGCTGGTCGAATACAAGGGAAAAACCAAGGACCTGGCAGCGGCGCTCATGCAGCAGAATTTTGATACTTTCGGGATTAATATATTCGAGGTAACCGCGGATATGGTAAGGGTCGAGTTAATACCGCAATAAAAATACACAGCGCCGTATTTTAGGGTTTGGGTAGTTAATGATTCCCTGATTTCGGAACCATCGATCAGTTTCCAAATTGCAGATCGCTGTGTATGTATAAAAGATAAATTATATCGTTCAGTATTAACCCTATAGTTGCATAAAATTTTGAAATCCAACTTCGCAGCTGCAATGAAGACCATTGAAAGTATTGACTGATCCTGGATTCTGGTTTCTGGATACTGGATGTCGTTGAAATTCACCGATAGTGTACTGTTAGATATC
>CACVKW010000840.1 GCA_902749685.1 Olavius sp. associated proteobacterium Delta 1
ACTCATTGAAACTAAGACCGAATAAACCGAGCACTCGATCCACCAACCAGTTAAAGTCGTACCCCAGAGCACGGATCATAGACTTTCGATCCAAATTCTTCTGGGCGGCTTTTAATACGGTCTCAACGAAATCCCCCTGGCCCAGGATGCGCTCATCGCCCTTCATCCTGCTCTCGTAGTTGCGCATGGCTCTTAATGCGGACCATCCTCCGGCGCTTCGCACCAACCCACCTCCTGTTAAATCGGGCCGGCGTCCGGCCGCAACGCCTTGCTTTA
>CACVKW010000841.1 GCA_902749685.1 Olavius sp. associated proteobacterium Delta 1
CGCAAGGGCCATATAAAATGAGTTACGCAAGGCCACCAAACCAATACCTGATAGCCAATACCCAATACCTGCTAATTGGGCTTCGCTCAATTAGGGTATTATCCATAGCGTTTTACGAATGTCACAGGGTTTTCGACTGTGACATTTTTTTGCACCTTTGCCACTGTAGTTTTTCAGTTTACCCTAACGTTGCAAAAGTCGGAGGGCTTCAGAGTCAAGGCGTCAAGGGTGAAGCTGTAGTCGGCTACCGCGATCCCTTGAGAACACTGGCTCTGAAGTCCTCCGGCTTTCCCGAAGGGGAAACAACATGGCAAAATCGATCCCATCCTTTGAATTCACTAACGGAGATATCCGGATAATGGGGCTTTCGCTATGATATCGGCTATGGTAACGGATCATTAACTAGGCTTTGCCATGTTGTTCATGCAACATTGGGGTTTAATAATGGTTCTTGGTATAATAATCCACCAAACAGCCAAGAATGCATGCTTACAAAACTGGTTTACCATGAATAAATAAAAATTAGATCTGCTTATTACAGGCGTCTGGTAAAGTCTGATTTTGGATTTTAGCCCGTCAAATAATCATAATAATGGGTTTCGGCAAAAATGGAACTGGATTTGACAGTGCCAAATTCTTCTGATATTCGGATTATATCTTTACAGAGTTCGATAACCGTCGAATTACCTAGCGTGGCAAGGTATAAGTAACTAAAATCTTATTACAAAGCGTCTATCGATAGTCGTTAGGCAAGCAGAAAAATACGACCGATAAATAATAATAAGTTGCTGCTGCATAACATTACAAAATGCATGTTATCCAGAATTTATTAACGGTAATAGCCAAGAAAAAAAAAACTATATAATCACTGGTTGACTGGTAATTTTAGCTATATATGGTTCTTCAAGGTATGAAAAGAATGGAAAAAATAAGGGATTTATGCTATTAAACGAACCATAGCCGGTTGCAGTATAACGAAGTTAATACAGACAACCGGCTATGGTTCGTTTCTTCTGAGCAATGAGTCCTTATCTTCCCCCTTCTTTACTTACCTTGAAAATAATTACTGTGAAAATCGCCGTCAACCCGTTAATTCACCTGACTTCGCTTCGCTACGCAGGTGATCAACTTGTTA
>CACVKW010000842.1 GCA_902749685.1 Olavius sp. associated proteobacterium Delta 1
CTTTTAGCCTCATCAATATGGTCATAGATAGGGGAATTGGCCAAACCAATCATATAAGCTTTTAAATATAGATCAATTTTTTGTTTTGTTAAATTAATTCATTGCTGTCCAAAATAATTTGAAAATCAAATACTGCCTTTAATAAAAACAGGCAGTTATAAACGGGAAATTAGTGATTTAGAAATCAGGTTGTA
>CACVKW010000843.1 GCA_902749685.1 Olavius sp. associated proteobacterium Delta 1
ACGTTGTTGACTGAGTTGAATAAGCTGAGTAATATTTACAGCGGGATTTTATAACAATGGAGACCTATGGAGCAGAGGCAGGTGCGCTTTGATTCTTCTGGAACACTGCGTCATGCTATTGTGGGGGAATGAAAGCGTGTTGCGTCAGCAGAGGTTGTCCGGCGAGTGGGGAGTTCAACCTCTGCCATATCCA
>CACVKW010000844.1 GCA_902749685.1 Olavius sp. associated proteobacterium Delta 1
CGATCTTGACGGCCTTCTGCAATCCGGATTCAAGCACGTGATGCCTGCGAAACGTATCGGATCTGGGATCCTTGCTTAATTTTTTAGCTGGAAAAACATGATGACTTAAAAACTCTTCAATCTCGGATTTTCCCATGTCTTTGGGGTGCTTTTGATAGCCCTGGAATTTGACATACTGTATAATCCAGTCACAGTAAGTTTGTTCTGTCCGATACGAATAGTGATGGTATCTCAGAACCTGGCGAACCTGATCCATGAGCTTCAATTTCGGGTTTGGTTTGAATTTGGGCTTATTTTCCATGATATTAAACAATAAAGGCAAAACATGGAAAAGTCAAGACTTATTTTTCCATGTTTTATGCCGTAATATAACTATAGATGGAAAATTTTCCACTCTATAATGGCAATAAATAGAAAATTTTCCATCTATCAACACTGTTATATTAAGCCTGAAGGCAGGAAGTCCGTTTGACGAGATAGAAGGTATAGAAGATATAGAAGAAGTAATTAATGAAAGA
>CACVKW010000845.1 GCA_902749685.1 Olavius sp. associated proteobacterium Delta 1
ACACTATCGGTGAATTTCAACGACATCCAGGATCCAGAAACCAGAATCCAGGATCAGTCAATACTTTCAATGGTCTTCATTGCAGCAGCTAAGTTGGATTTC
>CACVKW010000846.1 GCA_902749685.1 Olavius sp. associated proteobacterium Delta 1
ACTGCCTTTTTATTTTAATTGCCGGTTTAAAATGATCCGATCCTTTTTAAGGGGTGGCGGCCGGGGAGAAGGGCGATTAAATCAGCCAGCCGCTTCCCTTCAGTGTTGGTGCTGGCTGGCATGCTAGATGCTCACTGATGACATAAACACGCGTTATCAGACGGCGCACCTTAGAATTTGTTTAAAAATAGATTGCTCTGTCTGATAACGAC
>CACVKW010000847.1 GCA_902749685.1 Olavius sp. associated proteobacterium Delta 1
AAAATCGGAAACATCAAATACGTATTGGCGCCATTTGGCTTCACCAAATTCATTGGGGTCACCGGCTTCGTTGCGGCCGCCTTCCATCGTGTAAAACAGATCGCAGATTTTCTGCCAGTTCACCCCGTCGTTTGAAACATGCATCTGGCCACGATCATTCATACCGTCAACCTTAATGAATCCCCAAAAGCTCACATAGAGCCTTTCAGAAGTAATGATTGGCGGTAGAACCGCCGGCAAGGCGGTCAGGGAACCATCCGTGCCAAATTCCAGCCTGCCGTCCAGGTTGGTCCCCCAACAACGCGTACCGGAATGCGCATAAACACCCTCCCCAAACAGGGGGGTGCCATATTCCCATCCACTTAACATTCCCGGTGCCGCTGTAACCGTGTAGCCCCCGTTTGACCCTTCAAAATCCTCGGAATATAGTACGGTCTCACCGGCCATTGAAGAAACGGGGAAGAATAGACCACCTAGCAAAAATAGCACGATACCGATACAAACCAAAGTCAAACTAATCCTCATCTGTCTTTCATCCCCGATATCATTTTGCGGAAAAAAAACAAAATCGATGTTTCCAGCCGTTTCAGGCAACTAACTCGATCGACGCCAGTTCCTTTTTTTCCATTGTCATGAGTACACACCATATCGTTGACATCTTTCTCAATGGGAATTATTCACGCAATAGTTCTTATCAATTAGCAATAAGCATGCCTAAAGTGCTAAAATTTAATTTTACCTATAAATTACAGTAAGTTAAACAAAAAATGGGTTATCGTAAAAACCGGGGACCTTGTTGAAGTTGTGCATAAAAGCATACTGCCTGTGAGTAAAATCATAACCTGAGGTGTAATAGTTTAGTCCCTAGCAAGAGTACAAACTCCCAGCCAGTGCTGATTGAGTCAGTGGCCTGGCGAGAGAAGGAAGAGTTCGGGAATCTTAGGGACGCTCTCAAATTTAAATGTTTAACGTTAATCAAAGAGCATCCGGGTTGTACGATAAAATTATGAAAATCAATGGCAACTGTCCTCTCGTGATTGCCTGGTCAAATGCAAAAATTAATTTGACAACAAAAGCGGCTTCCGTTAACCTGATGGAGATTGGAGCCGTTTAATTGCTATCCCAAAACCCGGCGGGGGCTGAAGCCGATTCACAATTCAGTATTTTCGATTCATCTGCTTTGAATAAGCTATCTCTTTTCTCGCACTTCTTCTGGATACTAGACCCACAATTTCCGATTTGAATTTACAAGGCCGCGCATAAATCATTAGACATAAGGATGGGAACTAAAATCGAAGACTGACCTTCGAAGTCAATAATTTCAAAATTCCGATAGAAACTAGGAAGATCCTGCAACTCCTTTTAGCATCACTTCACACTAACTGGTTAGTCCGGAAGGGGGTGATCGCAAACATTTGCTTGGGAAAACTTTTTTTCATCCACCCCATTGTGGATATTCAACCATTTAACGAAAGGAGGTTGGGCCATCATGCAATTTAATCGTAATAAGACATATAAGACGCTGGCCATATTCCTGGCACTTGTGCTGTTTATGCCTGTCATGGTGCAGGCTAATGAAATTACCGCAGCCGATGTATCGGAGCTGAAACTAAACTCTTCCTTTGTTCTTAAAAAGGCCGCTGGAATCCCGCAAAGCGAACCCAAAAGCACCAGTCGGCTTAAACGTGCCGTGCTGCGTCAAACACCGGTAGAAAGCTTCATTGTTCTTTTAGAAGACCCTTCGCTTGTAAAATATAAGGGCACGGTCAGCGGCTTGGCTGCACCTGATGTGGATGCCCGTACAAAAAAAATAAACGTACGCTCTTCTTCGAGCCAGGCCTATTTACAGCATCTGGATAAAAAACAGAACACGTTTATTGCTGCGGCAACATCACAAATACCCGATTTGAAAGTTACCAACCGCTATAATGTCATTCTTAACGGGGTCTCGGTGGTCATCAAAGCCGGTGAGGCTGACATGCTCAAAAATCTGCCGGGTGTGAAGACAATTTATCCCGATCGATTGGTTCAGGCCGACACCAATGTGAGTCCCCAATTCATAAAAGCCGACAAACTCTGGAAAACACTGGGTGGGCCGAACAGTGCCGGTGAAGGGGTTGTCATCGGTGTGTTGGATACCGGTATTTGGCCAGAAAGTCCTTGCTTTAGCGATCCGGATCCATCCGGCAAGACCTATGCGAATCCACCTCCGAACTGGCAGGGAACCCGGTGTGAATTCGGCAGTGGCGTCCCGGGCGACGACCCGTTTATCTGCAATAATAAATTGGTGGGCGCGGCCCGTTTCATGAATACCTACGATGCCCTGATTCTGCTATTGCCGGGTGAATTCCCCACCGCACGGGATGATGACGGGCACGGCACCCATACCGCCAGCACAGCCGGCGGCAATTACGGGGTCGAGGCAAACCTGTTGGACCGGCTGTTTTATGAAATTTCGGGTGTGGCACCGCGGGCCCATATATCCGCCTATAAATGCCTGGGTGAAAGCGGCGGTTTTACCAGTGATTTGGTTGCCGGAATTCAGCAGGCGGTTTTGGATGGCGTCGATGTGATCAATTATTCCATCAGCGGCGGGGAGCAGCCATATGCAGATGCCGCGGAATTGGCGTTTTTGGACGCCTATGCCGCGGGTGTGTTTGTGGCCGCTTCAGCCGGCAATTCAGGCCCGGGAGCAGATACCGTTGCGCACCGGGGACCCTGGGTAACCACTGTCGGCGCCAACATATCCAATCGCCTGTTTCTAAGTACCCTTCGACTGGTTGCAGGAAATGGCGATGAATTGGAACTCACCGGCACGACCATCACTGAAGGTGTCGGCACGCCGACGCCAGTGGTGTTTCCACCGGCCGGCCAGGAATTATGTTCAGACCCATTTCCGCCGGGTACCTTTGACGGTGAAATTGTGCTATGCGCTGAGGGCGGTCCCCATCGGCGTGCGCCCAAAAGCTATCATGTCCTGCAGGGGGGTGCTGCCGGCATGATTTACTATAACCAGTCGGGATTGGCTACCGACAACTGCTTCCTGCCTTCGGTGATGCTGGATGTTACCGCGGGGGCTGCGCTCCAGGCGTTCATGCATGCGCATACGTCCGTCGAAGGGACCTTCGACAGCGGCACCGCCACCAAGGTCAAAGGGGATGTGATGACAAATTTCAGCTCCCGTGGCGGAACCGGACAAACCCTTGAGGTGAGCAAACCGGATGTTACCGCCCCCGGCGCCCATATAGTTGCCGGACATACCCCCATGCCGGCCACCATCGCCGGCGGACCGCCCGGACATTTATTTCAATCAATCCAGGGCACGTCCATGTCCAGCCCCCATGTGGCCGGCGCCGGTGCCCTGCTCAAGGCCTTAAATCCCAATTGGACGCCGGGGCAGATCAAATCCGCCCTGATGACCACCGCCACCGCCAAGGTGACAAAAGAGGATGGTACAACCCCGGGGGATGCCTACGATTTTGGCTCGGGCCGAATCGATCTGAAAAAGGCCAGCGATCCGGGCCTCACCTTTGATATTCCGGCGGTGGATTTTCTTATCTATGAGAGTCAGCTGAGGCATTTGAATTATCCCAGCCTGTATCTGCCGGTGATGCCGGGCGAAATGACGGTTCAGCGAACGGTGAAAAACGAAATGGCCAAAAAGGGCAAATGGAAGCTTAAGGCCAAGGGCCCCAAAGACGTTAAGATTACGGTGCCCAGGCATATTTATCTGCCGGCCGGTGGGGAGCAGACCTTTAGCATCACTGTGGACGCCAGTACCGTGCCGCTTGGCGAAGTCCGCTTTGCCGAGCTTAAACTGAAAAAAGGCAAACACAAGGTGCGCTTTCCCATCACGATTGTGCGTGGCCAACCGGTGGTGACCTTACAGAAAACGGCTGAGCCGACCCTTATTCTTCGCGGCGAGGAGACCGAATTTACCCTTACCATTCAAAACACAAGCTTCGAAGACGCCGGCGTTCAGCTCAGCGACCAGCTGCCGTCGCAGCTTAAGCTGGTAAAGGGCAGTGTCGTGGGCGCCCGGGAGGTTTCCAGAGGTGTGGAGTTTGATGGTATGCTCTACGCTGCCCAGCCGCCCATTATCGGGGCCCAAGTCGATTCGCAGGCATCCCCCGCCGGCTATTTTCCGCTGTCATTGTTTGACTCGAGCCTTGATATAGGAGCCACCGATGAAAGTATTGCCAACTTTACCGTGCCGGAATTCACCTTTGCCGGCGAAACCTACAATCAAATCGGTATTGTCTCCAACGGCTATATCGTTGTTGGCGGCGGCACCGCGGAAGACGTGGATTTCATCAATTCAGCGTTGCCCGATCCCGCCGCTCCCAACAACATTCTATGTCCCTTTTGGACGGATTTGAATCCCGGTGCAGCCGGGCGCGTTTTGATTAATATTTTAACCGACGGCGTAAACACCTGGGTCGTCGTTGAATGGGAAGCAGTGCCCAACTATGGTGACGGTGCAATCAACACCACCCAGGTCTGGCTGGGTCTGGGTAGCGAAGAAGACATCAGCTTTGTTTACGGACCCGCTATTTCTGATGGGGATGGCGGCTATCTCACGGTGGGCGCGGAAAACCGTTTCGGCAACTCCGGCGCGATGGTCTATTTCGACGGCGTGGGCGACCCGCCGGCACCGTCCTTCCCGGAGCCTGACAATTATGAGGTGGCTATTTTCTCCACCCCGGGCGCACCGGGCGAGACCCATACCATCACCTTCAGGGCCGAAGGCAAAAAGCATGGCAAATGGACCAATTGCGCCCGCATGACCGGCGATATTTTCGATGGCGTCAATGCCGCCTGCGCCAGTGGTGAAACCCAAAAACGTCAATCACGAAAACCGTGGTGATCTGAAAGGCGGCATCATTCCCGGGCGGATTGCGATTCAATCCGCCCGGGTTACCATCTGTTTCTACCTGCCCCCCATAGGGAGGTATAGGGGACGTTCCTCGGATTTATTTGACACATGGTAGACATGCCTTTCACCTTCACTTATTATTGAGGACAGGCACCGCGCCTATCGCACAGTAAGGCGCAGACTCTGGACCGGATAGGCGGTGAGTTTCAACCGGCGTCATCGTGGCCATGGTCACTTGTTTCTCTGCGAGGCATAGACTCTACGAGCCGGAGGCCGAATCGATACCCCAGTTAAATGGGGTCTAAAATCAATAGCATCAAAAATAATTCTTTATTTTGACCCCTTCCGATGTTCGAAAATTTCGGGCTTTTGTAGGCTGCGAGCTTTATCGGACTTCGCTGATTGAGTATTTCTTCATGGAATTTTGAAAATCAATTGCGATAATGGGGGTGGATTCTTCAAAATAGATTCCGTTGGTATTAAGTTCCTGACGTATAGAAGAATTCGATCTGAATAAATCGGTGATGATATTGGTCGCAGATTCGACATTATTATGGAAGTTTGATTCCGCAAGCTTTGGGTCGATAAGTATTGCATAGACTTTTTCCTCTGAGCTCAACCAGGCAAAAAAATAATCAACCTTGTTTTTTTTCGAGAAAGGATACACAATCAAAAATCGTTTAATGCCGCGCCGCTCAAACTCATTTTTGCTCAGAGCAGCCATAAGCAATGCGGTTTCCAGTCTGTCTATTTCCCCCTGCTGCTTATCTTTGTTCCGTTTCTGCATCTCATATTGATCTCGTAATATTGATCGAGGTAATTGAATTTTCCTTCTATCCGGAAAATCCCGATCTTCATATATCAAATCCAAATTATATTGGCCCCACTTGGGGTTTGCAAACAACTTTTTTATACATTTTTCGATCCATTTCTCAGCAATTTCTTCTAATCCGCTGTCATCTGGTAGAGAAACATTGGTTTGAATAGATATTTCTTTTGCAAGACGTTTAACGTAGCTATCGGGATCTGACGCCCAAACGGATAGTGATGAGAGGACGAATTTTTCGTCCACGATATCGCCTTGTGAATTTTTCCACCGCCATGGAAACGTCTTTCTGGAAAGTACTTTCACTGGGTGATGCCCGGCATCAACCTCCTGGGTATGCCCGTCCACAAATACTTGCCATCATTGCTGTCCAAAATAATTTGAAAATCAAATACTGCCTTTAATAAAAACAGGCAGTTATAAACGGGAAATTAGTGATTTAGAAATCAGGTTGTAC
>CACVKW010000848.1 GCA_902749685.1 Olavius sp. associated proteobacterium Delta 1
AAGTATTGACTGATCCTGGATTCTGGTTTCTGGATACTGGATGTCGTTGAAATTCACCGATAGTGTCCTGTTAGATATCCAGCATCAAGTATCAAGCATCCA
>CACVKW010000849.1 GCA_902749685.1 Olavius sp. associated proteobacterium Delta 1
GTACAACCTGATTTCTAAATCACTAATTTCCCGTTTATAACTGCCTGTTTTTATTAAAGGCAGTATTTGATTTTCAAATTATTTTGGACAGCAATGAGAA
>CACVKW010000850.1 GCA_902749685.1 Olavius sp. associated proteobacterium Delta 1
CCAACTTCGCTGCTGCAATGAAGACCATTGAAAGTATTGACTGATCCTGGATTCTGGTTGCTGGATCCTGGATGTCGTTGAAATTCACCGATAGTGTACTGTTAAATATCCAGCATCAAGTATCAAGCATCCAGCATCTGCCCGGAAAAAGCAACGATCTCAAACATAACGGCCAGGCTAGATGACAAGAATTTATGCCATGTTAGGGTTAATACAATAAAGCTGCCAAAGTTCTGTCGGTCCAAACCCGTTCCAAAATCAATAATCCTTATAACCTTCTGAAAATACAAATATTGAAGAAAAAACGGATTACATGTGGCATAAAAATTGCTTTTACAATCAAGCCGGTATTACCGGGGCTTCAAGATTCCGGGAAAGGGATATCAACCAGGGCCAGGCCCTTTTTCTATCAGTTCAATCCGCTCTAATTGATGGGGCATATACGGAATACGTTTGCCTGATCACTGCTCGTATATACCGCTGACCCCCCGGCAGCAAATTGGAAAGAGGAGGTGGTGCTGCTAATTGTACAGGCTATTTTTGATTCAGGGTCAGGTATCGGACCCACACCAAATGAACTACCCCGCTGCAAGCAACGGGGTATCAAGCGGAAAATTATAATCGCCCCGAGGGGCGGGGAATGAAACCCTCGTCCGCCGCAGGCGGACTAAAATTACATCTGGAGGAAAAAAATGAAAATGTCTTTGATCAATAAATTCGGAAGATCATTTTTAGCTGTCTGCTTATTGCTGGCCTTGTTTTCGATCAGCGTGGCCCAGGCGGACGCTTACTGCAGTTCATCGGGGAGAAATGTAGGCTATGAGTGGATAGATTCTATTAGAATTGGCACATTCAACAATGTTTCGGGCGCCAACGCGGGCTATGCAGATTTCACCAGCCAAACAGTGGACCTGGCATACGGCACCAACTCCATTACCTTAACCCCTGGATTTCGATACGGATCGTACATCGAATTTTGGAGAATCTGGATTGACTTTAACCAGGATGGTATTTTTGACGCAGATGAGCTGCTATTTGATCAAAGCTCCCGCACCGCGGTCGCCGGTGAGATTATGGTTCCGGACGATGCCCTGCCGGGCAGCACCCGCATGCGAATCTCGATGAAATGGGCCGGTGCTCCGCCGGCCTGCGGCACATTCAGCTATGGTGAAGTTGAAGACTACACGGTTCAGCTGAGTGAACCGACAGCGACTTTGGGAAAAATCAGCGCCCTGGCAGCCGGAAATGATCCGGAGCTTGTGTTTGCTGCTGATCAAGACAATCAGGCCCTTTATGTTATCAGTACGTCAACCCAGTGGATCGTGGATACGGTTGCGCTGCCGGATCCCCAGCCGAGTGCCATGGACTATTCACCCGCCGACGATAAGCTGTACATCGTCAGCGCCTCCTCAGGCCGGATCACAATCGTTGACCCGAGTAATTCTCAAATTACCCGGCTTCCGTTCTCTGATACGCAAACCGGCACTGACATTGCCGTTGCACCCCTGCTGCGGAAAATTTTCGTGCTTTCGCCCAATGGCTACGACGCTTATCTGACCATCGTCGATATGGATTCCGGTGCAGTGATTCTGCAAGACACGGTCGGCGGTTCCTCCATCGCGGTCGATGAAAATAGCCGGATGATATTTACCGGCGACCGCGGCCTTTCGCCTGCAACCATCGAAAAATACTACCTGGACAATGACAACGGCACTTATAGCCTGCAACAGGTGCAAACCATTCAGGCGGGAAGCAACGGTCGTAAAATCAACATCAGCCCCGACGGTCTTCATATCGTCTATCCCTGCGGCGGCGGCAACGGGGCCGGCTATAGCATCTATGATTATGACAGCACCGACTTGAACACCGTTTTGGGCGAATGGGATGTCGGCACCTATCCGAACAATGCCGCGTTCAGCCCGGATGGAACTGTTTTATTCGGCACCAACGGATCGCCATACGACAATTACCTGTATGTGATGGATGCCGCCGGCTACCAGCAAATCAATAAACTGGATTTCCCCAACGCGGACGATTACGCCGTGTTTACACCCAACAGTGACGGCACCGTCGTTGTCGGCTTCAGCTACGACACCTATTACGATGACGATTACTCCCTGTATTTTTTCACGGATCTGGCCGATTAAATCAAAATTGGGGCCGCCATAAATTTGTCCGCCCGGTATTTGAGAATTTATCGCGGCCCCAATCCAACTAACCATCAACGGTACCGGGTCATCGGCAAAATCATTTTAATTTACCTTTTGCGCCCGATTGTATACGCGTCGCCCAGAAAGTCGCCCAGTGCGAAATAACTTGGACCGGCACTATTATAAATAAAGGGCTGAACTTTGCCGATATCCGGCAACCCGTTTTCGGCCAGAATGCTTTCATCGGCTTTAATATCTTTAATTTCTCCGATGAACTGGGTATGCAATCCGATTTCCACGACCTTCAGCACCTCACATTCCAATACTAGCGGGAATTCTTTAACATAAGGGGCGTTCACAACTTCGCTTTTGACAGGCGTCAATCCCAGAGCATTAAATTTATCTTCATTTTTACCCGAATAAATTCCGACATAATCGGCTGCCTGGACATAAGATGTCGATGGTATATTTATCGTAAAAGCCCTGTTATGCTGGATACTCCCGTAGGTGTATGTTGCTTGCCTGAGCGATATGGCAGCACACGGAGGTTTGCTGCAGCAAATTCCCCCCCAGGCCACAGCCATGATATTGGGCCGGTCGTTTTGATCGTAACTGCCGATGATCAGTACAGGGTTCGGTTGGATTATTGCTCGCGGGCCTAGTGATTTTTTCATATTCAGCCTCCTATCCCGGACAAGCCGGAATTGAAAATTGAAGATTGCAAATGGAATGATGAAGGTCGATGAATAAATCGAACCGTTGAACGGTGAACTATGAACCTGGAACGTTATCAATATGTTAGATACAAAAGGCGGCTTAGGAGGTCAAGGGCTAAAAACCATGGGGATAGCCATGAACCGGTAAAATAAATTCTCAATTGACACCCGCCGGCGATTTTGACAATATTCCATCTAACATCATAAAAAAAGGAGGATCAAAATGACAAGAACTGAAACCAATACCATGATCAAGGCTTTAATTTTATTCGTAATTGTTTTCTTTAGTGCAATTGTCTCAGCCCCCCCGGCCCTGGCTGCCGAAGAGCTCAATGTTCTCACCTGGTGCGATCATACGGATCCGAGATTGCTGCAAGCGTTTGAGAAAAAGCACAAAGTCCGCATCAACATGAAGGAGTATGACGGCACTGGTGTTGCCCTGGCACTTCTCGAACAATCCCAACCGGGTGACTGGGATGTTTTTGTGGTGGACAGTATCGATGTCAAGCGGGTGGTTAATCTCGGCCTGCTGGCGCCTTTAAATCGAAAGGATTTTCCCTGGAACGACATTTTCCCGGAGGTTCGCACCCCCGAGCTTAATAGTGTCGGCGGCATATTTTATGCTATGCCGGAAAAATTTGGCTACAACACAATTGCCTACAACAACAAAAAAGTGGATCCGGCTGACATGCGCGATGCCGCCGTCCTCTGGAATCCGAAATACAAAGGCCGGATAGCGGTATATGATTATTACATTCCGGTCATTGAAATGGTTGCCATCGGTCTCGGCATTAAACCAACCGAATTGAATAAATCACATCTGCCGGCGATCAAGGAAAAACTATTCAAAATGAAAGAGTTATCCGCCCTGGTGGGCGACGTTGTCCAGGTTCAAACGGCCCTGGCAACGGGTGAAGTGGATATTATCGCCGGTGGCGGCGAATTTGCCGTGTCCGTCCTTCACAATGAAAATCCCGCCCTGGACTGGGTCTTGCCGAATCAGGGGGGTGTGCGCTGGCAGCAGGCCATCGGGGTATTTGCAGCATCCAAGAAAAAGGATCTGGCCGTCGAATTCCTGCAGTATATTCTCAGCCCGGAAGGTCAGGGGCGTCTGGCCACTTCCTCCTGCTATTGGGCCATGCCGGCCAACTCCAAAGCAGCGTTGACCCCGGAACAGAAAAAAATTCTGCGCTGGGATGAACAACCCAAATTCCTGGCCAATTCGTATTTTTATCTCCAGCCGGATGAGGCCTTTGATAAGGCCATGCTGGACGTCTGGACGGAATTTTTGCAACACTAAAATACCTATTAACATTTATCAATATTATCCTCTGTTGGATAAACAAGAAATATCGACGTAAAGCTATGATACGTGCCAACAGCAGAATAAAAGGCTGGGGCTTTATCGGCCCCGGCCTTTTGTGGACCCTTGCTTTTTTTGCCGTTCCATTGCTGATCATGGCGGCCTATAGTCTTTTTCAACGAGTCGGTGGTCGGATTGTCACGGATCTGTCTTTAAGCAACTATATTGCTTTTTTCTCCAAACCCCACCAATTGAATGCGCTGGTCAATTCCCTGGAAGTCACCCTGATTACGACTATTATCAGCGTGATCCTGGCTTATCCGCTGGCCTACATTCTGGCTTTTCGGGTGCCGCCCAGGTGGCAGCGGATTGCGTTGATGATGGCAATTCTGCCATTCTGGACCTCCTATGTCGTGCGCTCTTACAGTTGGCTGCTGGTTCTCTCCGGCAACGGGGTTATCAGCAGTGTCCTTCAGTGGCTGGGGATCGTGCAAGATCCGATCTCGTTTGCCAACAGCCGGGCGGCGACTGTCCTGGGATTCGTCCATTTTTTTACCATGCTGTTGACCCTGACCATCTTTGCCAACCTGGTGCAGATATCCCCTAATTATCGAAAAGCGGCAGCCGATCTGGGTGCATCAAGCTGGCAGGCATTTTGGCGAATCACCCTGCCGTTGAGCATCCCGGGAGTCATGGTGGGGGCCTTTCTCACCATCGTGCTGACGCTGGGAGATTATATCACCCCGCAGATTCTGGGAGGTTTCAGAGAAGTCCTGTTACCCCAGGCCATAATGCTGCAAATTCAGCGGCTGGCTGATTTTCCCATGGCGTCGGCCATGAGCCTTGTGCTGATGGTCGTCATTTCAATTGTTTTTCTGATGTTCTCCCGCTGGCTCAAAATTGAAAGATTGTGAATGCTACAAAACGTGTTCAAAAATATACCCGCAGCGGCTTATGTAGCGCTCGTCTACCTGTTTATTTACCTGCCGGTAGGCGTCCTGGTTTTGTTTTCGTTTCAGGATGCATTACTGCCCATCCCGCCCTTTCAGGGTCCTTCCCTGAGATGGTATGAAGCCGTCTTAACCGATTTTCGCATCATGGATGCCTTGTGGAATTCGCTGGTAGTTGCCGTAATTTCATCCGCTTTGTCCTGTATACTGGGATTTCTGGCGGCTTTCGGCCTGGCCCGCTATACGGTGCGCGGCGCAGGAGTTGTGCAATGGCTGCTGGTGGCACCGCTGAGCGTTTCCTACCTGATCATTGGTATGGGACTGCTCATCACATTTAAAACGATGGGGATTCCCAAATCCCTGCTGGCGGTGATAATTGGCCATACCGTTATCAATCTGCCGTTGGCCTTTGCCATCATCTACAGCCAGATGGGCGAACATCAGGCGAATCTTGAACGGGCCGCCCGTGATCTGGGAGCCGCCGAATGGCAGGTACTGGTGTTAATCACCCTGCCGCTTTTGTGGCCGGCTTTGATGGCCTCATTTTTCCTTTCGTTTACCTTGTCCTGGGACGAATTTATTATCGCATTGCTGGTGAGCCGTTTCGAGGTGACCCTGCCGGTAGAAATCTGGAGCCTGTTGCGCAGCGGCCTTAACCCTAAAACCAATGCGGTCGGCAGCCTGGTTTTTATCGTATCCATCATTTTGGTATTTGTAACGGAATTTGTGTTATTTGGCCGGAGAAAGTCGCGATGAGCCCGATGGTCGAAATCAACGGTATTTCAAAAACTTTTGGCAGGACGACCGCTCTTGCTGAAATCAATCTCAACATTGAAGAAGGACAGTTTTTTGCACTGGTAGGGCCATCCGGCAGCGGTAAAACAACACTGCTGCATATATTGGGCGGCTTTGTCCAACCCAGCGCCGGCCGGGTCCGCATCGCCGGTCAGGATGTCTCCTACCTGCCGCCGGCCAGACGACCAACGACTTCCATGTTTCAGGATTATGCCTTGTTTCCCCACATGTCTGTGGGATCCAATGTCGGTTTCGGCCTGCTGATGCGAAAAGTGGCGAAATCCGAAAGACTGGCTCGTGTCGAAAATGCCCTCGAGATGGTGGGTTTGTCCGGTATGAACGCGCGCCGCGTCCATCAACTTTCAGGCGGCCAGCAACAGCGCGTGGCCTTGGCCCGGGCGCTGGTAGTTGAACCGAAAGTCCTTTTACTGGATGAACCGCTTGGCGCGCTGGATCTAAATTTACGAAGACAGATGCAGCAGGAGCTGCTCCACATCCAGAAACAGGTAGGCACCACCTTTGTGCACGTGACCCATGACCAGGAAGAAGCCATGAGCATCGCGGATATCATGGCCGTAATGAACAATGGCCACCTCGAAGATGTGGGGCCGCCGGAACGGGTATACATGAAACCGCGATCGCGCTTTACGGCGAACTTTATGGGTGAAAGCAACATGTTTGAAGGCCAGGTAATTGAACGAAACGGAGATAAAATTGACGTTGAAACCGTCTTCGGCCGTCTCCAGGTTTCAGGAGCCGCCGAACCCGGCACAAGTGTGCATTTATCCATCAGACCTGAGCAGATCAAAGCCGGAGGAGGTGACCAGAAAGGACACGTATCGCTCGGAAAGCTAAAAGTAAGAGAAGTATCTTTTTTCGGAACCCACCACCGCTGTCAGGGACAGCATATAGAATCGGATTTAGCAATGATTATCCGCCTGCCACAATATCAAGCGGCTCAACCAGGTGAAGATTTGACCATCTCCGTGCTGAGAGAAGACATTGTGTTGCTCACTCAATAGGTCCTGATAAGAATCCAATCATAGAAAACCATTCTAAGAAATCAATCCAAAGGGTGCATCCTCATAACCGCTAAGTTGTTTTTGTGAGGGAGATGCTGAAATGATGTGCTCTATTCAATCTGTTGACTGCGGCAAAGATTGTAACTAGATTTACATAATGGAAATCCCTCAGGCTGAAGCCTTAAAAACAACCGTAATGTCGCAACAAAGGCTACAGTATCAGCTTACATATGTGATCGGATAATAATGCCATTTTATCTAACATTCTAACATGACAACCCTTTCTAGTGATGTTGGACGATGTTTTCTATTGGGACAGATAAGTAAATGGAATAGACTTTTTAACTTATCCAGTAAAAATTTGTTTTTAATTTCTTTTGAAAGAAGACATTGAGCAAGGTTATGCGCGACAAGAGAAAACACGATCATTAACCGTTGAGCTGTAATTGATTTTAATTCAATATGGGCAACTGCCAAGGCTTCTTCAATTATGATAGAGCTGGCTATCATTGAAGCCAGAATGGAGCCATAAGCAATGTTCAAAGCAATATTTTCATTTGCAGAGGTTATTTGATCAGCATTCAACATTGACTTGATCGATTTAAAAAAGAGTTCAATTTGCTATCTGAGCCGGTATATTGGATATATCCCTTGCGCTAAAAGCATATTGTCGGGCATATTTGTCGCGTACCAACGATATTGCTTGGATTTAGGGAGGCGAAAGCCGATGAGGCGAACCTCTACGGAATGTGTCAATGAAAATGAGACACACACGTTAATAAATTAGACTCTAACTGATCAGTATTCGGTCTATTGATCCAGGCCGCTGTTGGAAGTGATTTCGGCACCGGCTGTTTACCTTTAAACCGGTTCGGATTCTTTTCAAAAGCGGCAGCCAGTACATCGGACCTATGTTGAAGAATTTGCTGATCAATTCCGTAATGAACCTGTTCCGGTGTCATCAGCGCAATACCTGAATGACGATGTTGCTTGTTATACCAGTTGAAAAAAAATTGACAAAATACTCTCGCATCCTGAATTGAACCGAACCTTTCAGGAAACTGAGGACAATACTTCAGCGTTTTGAACTGGGCTTCCGAGTACGGATTGTCGTTACTGACATGTGGGCGGCTGTGGGTTTTGGTTACCCCCAGATCGCTGAGCAGATGTGCAACCACCTTTGATTTCATACTCGATCCCCGGTCGGCGTGAAGCGTGAGTTGCTCGGCTTCGATATGTTGTTTGGTACAACTATCGTTGATAAGCCGTTTGGCCAAAGCCGCCTGTTCACGGTGAGCAATCATCCAGCCGACAACATAACGGCTGAAGATATCCATTATCACGTACAGGTAGAAGTAAGTCCATTTTACCGGACCTTTGAGTTTGGTAATGTCCCACGACCAGACTTGATTGGGTTCGGTTGCCAGCAGTTCAGGCCTGACGTATTGGGGACGTTGAACATGTTTTCTGCGTTCTTTGACATTGCCATGTTCGATTTCAAGTATCCGGTACATGGTACGCACTGAGCACAGATACCGGCCTGCATCCAGCAGTTTGGCATATACCTGGTGGGGAGCATCATCACAAAATTGATCAGAATGC
>CACVKW010000851.1 GCA_902749685.1 Olavius sp. associated proteobacterium Delta 1
CATGGAATTTTTAACCTTCGAGGATGAAACCGGTATCGTCGAAACCACCTTTTTCCCGCAAACCTACCACCGCTTCTGCCACATGATCGACCGCAATCGGCCCTATTTGCTCAGCGG
>CACVKW010000852.1 GCA_902749685.1 Olavius sp. associated proteobacterium Delta 1
AGAATCCAGGATCAGTCAATACTTTCAATGGTCTTCATTGCAGCAGCGAAGTTGGATTTCAAAATTTTATGCAACTATAGGATTAAAAATCTATCCCAACTGGATCGCTATCGCTGGAGTGGTCATAGTGTATTGCTGGGTAAGATTGAAAATGACTGGCAGGATCGGGACTACGTCTTGAAATGGTTTGGCAAAACGCAAGGCAGGGCCAAGGATGCGTATCGCAACTATGTCAAAAAAGCCATTGGTGAAGGCCGTCGGCCTGAGCTTGTTGGCGGCGGGTTAATCCGCTCCTTGGGCGGTTGGTCGGCGGTTAAGGCAATGCGCCGCTCGGGGGAACGTGAATTAAGTGATGATCGGATATTAGGCAGTGGTGAATTCATCGAGCGGATCATCAAAGAAGCTGAAGCC
>CACVKW010000853.1 GCA_902749685.1 Olavius sp. associated proteobacterium Delta 1
CCAATCACCTGGATTTTGGCGCCACTACTGTAGCAGCCATCTACAAGGATCGCTGGCAGATTGAAATTTTCTTCAAAGCGCTCAAACAAAATTTGAAAGCAAAAACCTTCGTCGGTACCAGTGAAAATGCACTTTACATTCAAATTTGGACAGCATTAATTGCAATGCTGCTAATTAAGTTTCTTCAGTTCAAATCTAA
>CACVKW010000854.1 GCA_902749685.1 Olavius sp. associated proteobacterium Delta 1
GCGATCACTGGCTGAGCGGCAGTAAAAACCAATTCAGAAAATAAAAGGCATTCATCATAATTTGCGCTCACAAAATATCGATTCAGGCAACAGACCGTTGA
>CACVKW010000855.1 GCA_902749685.1 Olavius sp. associated proteobacterium Delta 1
GATACTCGATGCTGGATATCTAACAGTACACTATCGGTGAATTTCAACGACATCCAGGATCCAGAAACCAGAATCCAGGATCAGTCAATACTTTCAATGGTCTTCA